>JANNDQ010000018.1:0-3065 GCA_031387965.1 Chamaesiphon sp. OTE_75_metabat_567 | reverse complement strand
ACTCCTGCACCAAAAAGAGTCGTTTTTGCTCTTCAAAGTTAGCGCGGAACTTGGGAATTTGGGGGTGGTTAATTTGGTATAATACTTGAGCTTCGCGATGAAATAGCTCCTTGGATTTCTTGAGTGCATCACGACCGCGATCGTTGGGACTAAATTCTTTGAGTACACACATTTCATCAAAACAGCCAGTGTCTTGAGCTAAATAGGTGCGCCCAAATCCCCCCTGACCTAATACTTTGGTCACGCGGTAACGCTGTTGAAGCAATGTTCCCAATGGAATTGGTGGTTGCATAACTTGAGCTTACGCCTTGAACTAAGGGGAATATAAAGAGTTTACTAAAATCGGGAGCGAGCGCCAATCTTGACCGAAAATATTACTCAGTCTCACCTTATGATTATAGTCCCATAGTGTTTTAGCAAAAATGGTCTAATACTGTAAGGTAGCTGTGTCAAAGCATCGATTGTCGATCGGACTGGCTAGAAAGAATCAAACTGTGATTTATGAGTAGTTATTAATCCCTAACCGCTCTTATCATACCCTCGCAACAGCCAGGATCGTTCATCTGGGTAGAATATTTCAAAATGAAAATCTTGTTAGTTGATGATGAATCCGCTCTGACAGAACCGTTGAGTCGGTTATTGACTAGAGAAGGATACGTTGTGGATGTCGCTACAGATGGAAGAGCCGGGTGTAATCTGGTTAACAGGGGTAATTACGATCTGTTGATTTTGGATTGGATGTTGCCACAATTGACTGGGTTACAAATTTGTCAACAACTGCGCGATCGCGGGGACCTGACTCCAGTATTATTTTTAACAGCTAAAGACACTCTCGACGATCGCGTAATTGGACTCGATGCTGGTGCCGATGACTATCTCGTTAAACCCTTTGAATTGCGGGAGCTGCTGGCTAGAGTCCGCGCTCTTCTCCGCCGCACCCAAACCCTCGATATCCAACCCACTCAATCGAGACTCCAAGTCGATGATCTAGAATTGGATCTAGACAATCAGCTTGCCCATGTCGCGGGACAAAGTATCGAACTCTCTGATAAGGAAACTCAGTTACTCGGCTACCTGATGCAACACGCCGGACAAGTTCTTTCTCACAGCCAGATTCAAGCACATCTCTGGGGTGAAAACAATCCGCCAAATAGCAACGTCCTCGCCGCTTTAGTGCGTCTACTCCGACGTAAAATTGAGATCAAAGGATCACCGGAATTGATTCAAACTGTCTATGGCAAGGGCTATCGGATGAGTAAATTGGTGAATAGTGGATAGTAGTCGTAGGGTGGGCACTGCCCACCATCTAGATTTCAGGGGTTTTACTAGCCAAATTTATTTTCTCGATTTAATCAAATGCTTACTTCCCCACTAATCAGCGTAGCAACTCTACATAGTTATTTAGCAACACCAGAAACGATCGATCTCAAGGTGATTGATTGTCGATTTGCGCTGGCAGATGTCGATCTAGGCAGAAGCCAATATGAAACTAGTCATATTCCTGGCGCTTACTACTTGGATCTAAACCGTGATTTATCGAGTCCGGCTGGACTTCATGGCGGCAGACATCCGCTGCCAGACGATCGAGTCTTAGCAACCAAACTAGCAGCAATGGGCATTAATGCGGGTACCCTCATAGTTGCTTATGATGACTCGCGGTTTGCCTTTGCAGCGAGGTTATGGTGGCTATTACGCTATTACGGACACACGCAAGTCGCCATCCTCGACGGCGGTTATGGTAATTGGGTGAAAGCTGGTTATAAAGTAACTGGAGAATTACCTGATGTGAGCGAAATCGGTAATTTTCAGCCCCGAATTCAATCAGATTCGATCGTCGATATCAACGAGGTGAGAGCAATCCAAAACTCACCCAATCACATCCTGATTGACTCCCGCGAACCCGATCGATATCACGGCAAAACCGAACCAATCGATCGCGTTGCTGGACACATCCCCAGCGCTGTCAATTATCCCTGGCAAGACGTGTCTACACCCACGGGCTTGGCGATGTCGATCGAGGCACAACAGCAGCGGTGGGCGGCAATCTCGCCGGATCTAGACCCGTTGGCGGAGCCTCTCATTGAGAGAATCGTCTATTGCGGTTCGGGGGTGACGGCTTGCGTTAATTTATTATCTCTAGAGCTAGCCGGAATTGCAGGAGCCAAGCTTTATCCGGGTAGTTGGAGTGATTGGATTTCTTACTAAGCTTTAGGTCTTAGGCTTTAGGCTTTAGGTCTGAGGAAATGCGCGGATGTAGAATTGTCTAACTTAAAACTCTTACCCTAAAGCCTAAAGCCTAAAGCCTACTTAATCGAACCACCTAAAAACATCGGAATAAACTGCGTGACAAAAGCTTCTGGATCGCGATCCCATGCTTTTTGAGCGGCAGTGATCCGGATTTTTTGGAGTTCGGGATCGAGGATGGTTTCAGGGAGACGTGCCATCAGATATTGAGGGCGCTGCCAGAGTGGGAGGGTGTTGACGATATCCATCAGGTTATTGACGCGACGGAATTCAGCCCCAAACATGATATCCATGCCGGACTCATAAGCAGCTTGCTCGATCGCAATATACTTGAGTTTAGCTGTTTCTACTTTCTGGCGATGGGCGGGACTTTGAGCAGCAATTTTGGCTAGTTGCTTGTTTCCCCACCGGACATGTCCAGTTTCTTCAGGGAAGATTTTTTCGATCGTTTCCCGAATTTTAATATTTTCTTCGGTTTGCGGTGCGGCTTTGAGGGCGTGAATATGCGCTGAGAAAAATTCGCAGCCACGTTTTTCGGTGACGTTAATCGCCGCTAGTGCCGCAATTAAACCATCCTCAGGATCGCCATAGTTCTCATTATCGATCAACCGTTCAAATTCATCGATGTATGATACTCCTGGTGGAGTGTCGAGGGGACCACCAATATCGAGTAAAAGATCGGTTAACCACAGCGCATGACGAGATTCATCGTTGATGTGATGTGACAAATCGCGAAATTCACCTCGTTACGCTCAATCGCTACCGTTATAACGAGCAACGTAGCTGCAAGGATCTAACCGAATTAATCGAGAAACTCAATG
>JANNDQ010000800.1:0-3760 GCA_031387965.1 Chamaesiphon sp. OTE_75_metabat_567 | reverse complement strand
GACTCGATCGCCCTAGTGACCAAACCAGGTCAAAATGCACTGGGAGAGAGCATTCCTGAATTTTCGATCGCCAGTATCAATTTCCCTGCTAAAGCCTTCCAAATCCTCTCGGCTAGCGGCTTGTGTACAGGTAGCAACGATGCCAAACGGCAAATTCAAGGCGGTGCTGTCAAATTAGATGGACAGCCGATTACCGACATCGAACTTACCTATGATGATGCTGATGCGATCGTGGGCAAGGTTTTACAAGTAGGCAAAAAACGCTTTAAAAAGTTGGTAAGTTAGACTAAATCAAAACTGTCTGCGCGAGAAAATCATTGTCGTAGCCATCAGTAATGCAAAGGTGTAAATGATCGCATAACCAGTATTGATTAACAATGTATCTGTCTGTGGAGCCAATCCATATACAGCTGTATTTTTGAGATCGAGTCGGTCTAAATTTGGTAAAACTAGATATAAATTATCAGTAAATTGTTGAAAGCTGGGGTTTTTTGTGATGCCCGATAGCTTAACCATCGTCCCACTCAAATGCCCGACTAGATATAGTGAAGCAGTCAATAAAATAGCTAGGATCGAGCTAGTAAATACACTAAATAATAATGCCGCAGCTGTAATCAGACATAGTTCTAAAAATAGTAAAAATGCGGACAGGAGCAGCGGAACTAATTGATAATCAATCCGAGACAGGCTGAGAACTGCTAGATAAATCGCCGTCATCCCACCAACTAAAATCCCTAGTACTGCCGACAGTCCTAGATGTTTGCCGAGAATAAATTCGAGACTACTAACTGGCTTAGTGATAATTACAAACACCGTCCGCTTTTCGATTTCTTTGGTAATTAAGTTAGTACCGACAAAGATGGCAACTACTACTCCCAGCAGACTAGCACTAGCAGCTCCGAAATCGAGGATAACTTTATCCTGGGCACCGCTAGCAAGTTCGGGTAATATTCGCGATGCTGCGAGCATTAGTACCGCATAGAATCCAATTACGAACAAGATGCGATCGCGCACCACTTCTCGAAAAACGTTACTAGCTACTGCCCAAATCCGCATTAAACTCATTTTCTTTAGGTTCTTTCCAAGGGGTCTGATTGAGATTTAGTCGTACAGGGTAGACTTATGTGACAATTCAAAAATCGGGGGTAAAAATTTGGTGATGCCGTGTTAGTAGACTAAATAGTCTCAACTAGTAACTATTTTAGCGGGGACGACCATATCTTCTGATCGTACATTTTTTAGCAACAGCGATCGACCCAATCTGGCTATTCGATCGGATTGTCTGGGCGGTGAGCGAGGCTGCTGTGGCGGTTTGACCGAGTTCAAGTCCGGTTAAGGTTAGCATTAGAGTGATGATTATTAATCCTAAATTTCCCATAGTTAATCAGTTTTAAGTTTCTATTCGAGCTGTCTAAATAATACTACTACTTTGATCGCATTTCTAAAATACTCGATCAACTATAGCAACGGAACATCCGTTTGAAGTGTAAGATGTAAATGCCATTCTTCAATCACCACTCCATCGGCTATGAATGATGATCCCTCATCTACCTCATCAACATTAAATAATCAGGGAACAGCAGATCCAGTTCCAGTTACCCTAGCAGCACCAAACTTGCAGATTCGACTCAAAAATGAAGATGGGGTGGTGAAGTTAATCCTGCCTACCGCAGCAGAAAGTTTGGTGTCTGCTAGTTGGAATGACTTGTGGGAACAACTCCAGCAGCGACTTCAGGCTGGTAAAAGATTTTGGCAACCATTAGCAGTCGTTCACTTGATCGCCAATGACCGATTATTGGACGCTAGACAATTGCAGGCGATTGATGATGCCCTTGCCGACGTAGCATTGCAGCTGCAACTAGTTGCCACGAGTCGGCGACAAACGGCAGTAGCCGCAGCCACAGCAGGCTACTCAGTGACCCAGCAGTCGGCGATCGCTCCATTATTGCCACCTGCTACCGAAGAATCAACACCACTCCTTGCTGAACCAATTTACCTGCAAATGACGGTACGATCAGGGATGGATATTCGGCATCAGGGCAATGTGATTATCATGGGGGATGTCAATCCTGGTGGTGAAATTTTTGCCGCAGGCGACATCATTGTCTGGGGCCGGCTGCGGGGCATCGCTCACGCAGGCTATCCCAATAACCCTCAATGTTTGATTATGGCACTCCAAATGGAGCCAACTCAACTCAGAATTGCCGATCGAGTCGCCCGAGCGCCAGAAACTCCGCCCCCACAATTCGAGCCAGAGATCGCCTATGTCACTCCCCAGGGAATTCGGATTGCGCGAGCGATCGATATGAAGACCACTCCGTATCTGCGGGAACTGGCTCTACCGATGTCTTTGCGACCTGACTAACTTGCTCAGATGCTCTCCAAGACGATCGCTAAACCTTAATCAGATTTTTATCATTAATAACTCATGAGTCGCGTTATTGTAATTACTTCCGGTAAAGGCGGAGTGGGTAAAACCACCGTAACAGCAAACCTGGGCATGACCCTTGCCAAGATGGGGTACAAAGTTGCCCTGGTTGATGGTGATTTTGGATTGCGGAATCTCGATCTGTTACTGGGCTTAGAGAATCGGGTTGTCTACACAGCAGTAGAAGTACTCGCAGGTGAATGTCGGCTCGATCAAGCCCTGGTAAGGGATAAACGTCAACCAGGACTGGTATTATTACCCGCAACCCAAAACCGCAAAGCGGAGATGATCACCCCCAATCACATGAAATGGATGATTGGTGAACTTGCACCCCAGTTTGATTTTGTCTTGATTGACAGTCCGGCTGGGATTGAAATGGGGTTCAAAAATGCGATCGCCGCTGCCCAGGAAGCGCTAATTGTCACCACTCCAGAGATTTCTGCTGTGCGAGATGCCGATCGAGTGATTGGTTTACTCGAAGCTAGTAATATTAGTCCAGCCAGATTGATTGTCAATCGCTTGCGCCCAGCAATGGTCGAAGCCAGTGAGATGATGTCAGTCGAGGACGTGAGTGAAATTCTTGCCGTTCAATTAATCGGTGTCGTCCCCGAAGATGAACGGGTGATCACTTCTACTAACCGAGGTGAACCCCTAGTGCTAGAGAGCAATTCTAACTCTCGCGCTGCCCAAGCTTTCGATAATATTGCCCATCGATTGTGCGGCGACAAAACCCCGTACATGGATTTAAATGTCGAGCGAGAAAATTTATTTAGCCGAATACGTAAAATCTTTGCTAAATAAATAGTAATATAGCTAAAACATGCGAGTAAGTTTTACCCTAGAAAAGATCTTTCTGAGTCGATTACACTCTAGCGATAGCAAGCTATTTCAGTGAAATCTCAATAGTCATACCTCTTACCATCTGGCAAAGCTAACGCTGCGAACTTGTCCAGCTTCTAGCCATCAGCCTCAAAATGGATGGGTGAGGTATACATCAGGGGATTGGGTCGGGAAATTTGTCAGTAATTATTGCCACCATTCTTTGCCCATCAACGATTCCATCATTTAGGCGCTAATTTCCTCTACCGACCGCATTACGATGAGTATGATTAATGAATTTCTGGAAATGTTATTTCCCCGCGTGGGCAATGAGCCAAGCAGGGAACAAGTAAAGCGGCGGCTACAATTAGTCATTGCCCACGATCGCACCGATCTTAGCCCTCAAATGGTCGAAATGATGCGCCAAGAAATCCTCGAAGTCGTATCGCGCTACGTCGAAATTGACTCTCAAGGACTAGATTTTTCGCTTGAAAGCAATCAACGAGTGACTGC
>JANNDQ010000785.1:0-2222 GCA_031387965.1 Chamaesiphon sp. OTE_75_metabat_567 | reverse complement strand
CAAAGTCACCGTCGATGGTCAAAATATCCTCGAAGCCGCCGAAGGAAATGGCCCTGTTTCGGCTCTAGATGCCGCTTTACGCAAGGCATTAAGTCAATTTTATCCCGAACTAACAAAATGCTATTTAACCGACTATAAGGTGCGAATTATTGATGGTGCCGAGGGCACATCCGCAGTTACTCGCGTACTGGTAGAGTCGAGCAATGGGCTACACCGCTGGACGACGATCGGTGTCTCTGATAATATTCTCGAAGCATCCTATCAAGCTGTTGCCCAGGGAATTGAATACGGCTTGTTGGTGAAGTCTCCTCAAACCTGTAGTTTGGTGGATGTAAAATAGGAAGATGTTTAATAAATAGTAGCTAACTAAGTTTTATGAACATCCAGCTTATAGAATCCCTGGTTGAAACAATTCATGCTCTATCTGATGAAGAGCAAACCGTCTTATGGCAAAAACTTGACTATTCGCCCATCACAGAAAGTATCCTCCTGCAAAAAATCGACCGAACTATTACGCCAATCATCCAACAACGCTACAATGAGCTTCGATCGAAGCTTCAAGCTGAAACCCTCACGCCAACTGAGCATCAAGAGTTGCTCGATCTAAATGATACCATTGAGCAATTTGACGCGGAACGATTACAGCATCTATTAGCACTCGCTCAACTTCACCAAATCGCCCTACCAGAATTACTCAATCGTCTAAATATTTCAACACCCGCAGTTTATGTCTAGACGCTACATCACTACTAGCGAACAGCAGACAATTATTTCTAATATTCCAATCCCAACGACTCACGCAATAATGGGCGCATTTCTTGCGGTAAGCGCAGAAAGACTCGATCGTCTGTAGGATTCTGCTTCTTCGACCCTCACAAGTTCCTCACATTCATTTGATTTAATCAAAGACATAGAATCAACAACAAAAATATCTTAGTTCACTAATTGAACTAAGACTAGTTGAAACAATGGGGGATGAAAACCTCATGGAAGTCTAGTATCGATCCGCTAATTTGGAGAGAGAAAATCATGACTACTAGAAATTTATTTCGACTCACTCAGCCGGATGTCCCTAATCTAGAAAATAAACATCGACAGAGCCGATTGGGCTACCAGACGACGCGATTGATGGCTGGAGCATTGAACGTCGCTCAGATGGGATTAGCTGAAGCTTATATTAACGGATTAGAAATTCCCGATCCGTTATTTCGATCGATGATGGACAGATCGATGTCCATGTTATTTCAACATGCGCCAGGTTTGCTAGCTCCCTATGAGTGGGTATTGCAAGAATCGGATCTCCTCGCCGAATCCTCCCGCGAACTGATGACGGTGCAATACGATCTACCCCAAGTCATGCTCAACGAAATGCTAGGTGACTGGGAAGTGATATATCCCAAGTACAGTATGGGACTGTGGGAAAATGGCGCGACAGATTTAGAGCAAGCTCAAATTCAGATGATCGATCGAGTCATTCAACAACTAGAAATCGTTGATGGCGACCATATTTTAGACTTCGGCTGTGGCTGGGGCTGTGTGCCCAACTACATTATGTCCAAATTTCCTAATGTCAGATTTACAGGCGTGAATCTCAGTCATCATCAGTGTGACTACATCCGCCAGAAAATGCAAGATCCAAACAGTCACCTCAGTGGCGGCAGATTTACCCTCCATGAAGGCGATCTCAACGAAGTCCAGTTGAGCGAAAAGTTTGATAAGATTTTGTCGATCGGCGTGTTCTGTCACATTGGCAATCTCACCAATGCCTTCCAAAAGCTATCATCCCTGCTTAAAAGTGATGGCAAAATATTCATCCACCTGATTACTGCCCGCATCCCCAATAACATGTCCTCCGGCTTCACCCACAAGTACATCTTCCCCCACGGACGCTACTGGAACTATGATGCGATACCTGCCCACAATCGCGATCTCCAAACGATCGATCGTTGGTATGTAAATGGCATCAACTACCACCGCACTTTTACCGCTTGGCTCGATCGATTTGATGCCGCCCAATCGATCGTCAAATCTCTCAACTATGGCATGGATTACGCCAAATTCCGGCGGATCTGGCGATTTTACCTGTTACTAATGGGCACCTCTTTCGCTACTTGCGACGGTGAATACAATGGCAATGGTCAGTATTTACTAACACATGTTTAAGCGGATGTAACCAAATTAACTAAGTCTTCAATTTTCCGAATACCAGCATCAGCAGCCAA
>JANNDQ010000708.1:0-16245 GCA_031387965.1 Chamaesiphon sp. OTE_75_metabat_567 | reverse complement strand
GATTTTAAGGGCAAAACTGTTGCCTATTTTGGAACAGGCGATCAGCTCGGTTATTCAGATAATTTCATGGATGCTGCGGGAATTTTGGAAGCAAAGATCACTGCCCGTGGTGGTAAGACGATCGGCATGTGGCCGACTGATGGCTACGATTTTACTGAATCCAAAGCGGTTAAGAATGGTAAGTTTATCGGTCTAGCGATCGATGAAGATAATCAATCAGACTTAACTGACGAACGAGTCAAGGCTTGGGTCGCTCAAATCAAGCAAGAGTTCGCTTAAACAGTTTTATTTCCTAACTCAGCAGTTGAATAGTGGTGGTAAATCTACCACCATTTTTTAGATATTAAATATGATAACTTCCAATATAAATACAAATTTTGATTAGCTGTAAATTAGTGTTAATTTAGATGGTGGGCAGTGCCCACCCTACATCTACATCTATTTGATTTTTGAAAGTCCCTAAATGCAGTTAATTTAAACTCCTCACTCTCATAATCCTCACTATCATGTCCAAATTTCTCTGGATTAATGCCAGCCCTAGTCTCAAATATTTTCATCGTCGATTGCTTAATAATCTCTCAAAAGTAGTTGAAATTGAGCTGTGGGAGTACTATCAAACCTTGGACGAAAGTAGTTCGATCGCTGGTGGAATTGATTTATTACATGAATATCTATCCAAATCCAATGATCAGGTTCATTTAATTGGACATGGGATTGGCGGCACAATTGCTTTAAGTTATGCGCGGATACATCCAACTAAAGTCGCATCATTAACGCTCTTGAGTGTTGCAGTTCAGCCAGGAATTGATTGGCATTCATATTACTATACTCAGCTGCGATGTCTACCATTTAGTCGAGAGTGTATTTTGAGATCTACAGCCAAAAGTCTATTTCCCCACACTTGTTCTAATCATATTCAAGATTTGGTCGATCGACTGAGAAAAGACCTAGTTGAATCGCCGTCTAACAACTCCTTATTTAGACTAGATATCTTACGTGCAGGCGGTGTCGAAATGCCACTGATGATTTGTGGTGGGCAAGATGATCCCGTGATCACTTCATCGCTATTGTATGGCTGGGCTAATTATTTTAAATCAGCTGATACAATCTGGTGTGCAGCCACAGGTGGACATTTCTTCCATCACTTTCATTCTGAGCTAGTCAGCTATCAGATTCAACGTTTCTGGAAAAAATTAGAACCACAATTATCATTGTACCAACTTGCTAGTGCGGAGTTTAATTAGCTGATGATATTAATCTGTTTTATCCTAACCTGGTTCACAATTTTTAGTGCTTGTTGGACGCTTGCGCATCATTGGAAGACGGGATTTATTTACGTTAAAAGGCTGCATCAGGTACCTTGTCACAAGTGCAAATATTTTACTAACAGCTGCTATCTAAAATGTACTGTCAATCCCGATCTCGCTTGCTCGGAAGCAGCTATAGATTGCCTGGATTATCAACCTCAATAGTGTCTAAATATTTATGCACAACTTAAAATCGTCGCGCAAGTCTTTATCTTCGCCTAAAAGTATCGATCGGATCTTGATGATTATTTCTGAGAATTGGGATGAGGCTTGGAATGCTGTACAGCAAAGATCTCAAGCTACTCAAGCCCTAAAACGGCAGAGTCCAGGCAGCCTATTGAAAAAATCTACTAATCCCCACTAACCAAGCCGACTGCAACCGAGGTGCATCGGTTGGCCAATTTTGGGGATCAATTTACTAGCCTCTGGAGAAAGACTAAGGTAGGATAAATATTAATGATTGTTAACAAAACGGTACTTAACTAGGCTATGAATTAACAATTGCCACCGATCTACCATTGCCAGAGCCTTTTCTGACTGAGCATAGAGCGGTGTCTAATTGGTAGTAGCAACAACGGTGCCCTATCCATAAATCCTTGGAGATCTAAACCGCTACATGACATTATCGATCGAGTCAACCACAGCCACCGCGCTGCCTTCGAGTCTCAAACTCAAACACATCGTCCAATCTTTACCAAAAGAAGTTTTTGCGAAAGACAATACTAAAGCTTTCCTGATGACGGTTAAAACAATTGTCTCAGTCAGCTTAGGGATGGCGGCAATTGCTTATGCTCCCTGGTATCTATTACCACTCGCTTGGGTGTTTACAGGTACAGCCATGACTGGCTGCTTCGTGATCGGACACGACTGTGCCCACCGCTCCTTTTCAAATAGTCGTAAGGTCAATGATATCGTCGGTCATCTGTTCATGCTGACGTTGATCTATCCCTTTCATGGCTGGCGATACGGGCACAATAAGCACCACAAGCACACTAACAAGATGGATGTGGACAATGCGTGGCAACCCTGGCGACCAGAAGCTTACAAGACAGCTCCAACTTGGCTCCAGGTAGTCTATCAGGCGATGCGGGGTCGGTTATGGTGGTTGGCATCTTTACCTCACTGGGCAGCGGTTCACTTTGATTGGCGCAAGTTTCCAGCAGGCAAAACTAGAGCTGATGTTAAATTTTCAGCTTTGTTTGTAATTATCGGTGCGGCGATTATTTTCCCGATTTTAATCGGGACGTTGGGCTTGTGGGGATTTGTCAAATTTTGGGTGATACCTTGGTTGGTTTACCATTTCTGGATGAGTACCTTTACGATCGTCCATCATACCGCTGCTGATATTCCGTTCAATCCTGAAGGTGAATGGAACGAAGCGATCGCGCAGCTATCGGGTACCGTACACTGTGACTATCCGGCTTGGGTAGAATTTCTCTGTCACGATATCAATGTTCACGTTCCCCATCATATTTCTACTGCAATTCCATCCTACCGACTCCGGGAAGCTCACGCCGTCATTCGGGATAAATGGGGTGAACATATCAAAGAGCGCAAGTTCACTTGGGAAATGATGAAGGATATTACTGATAAATGCCATATCTATGAAGAGAATGAGTTCTATCAAACATTCCGCGAGTTTAATGCTAACAACTAGGTTTTAGGCTTTAGGTTTTAGCGCACCAAGCAGGCTTTAGGAATTAGATTTACAACGACTTTAAGGTGGGCGCTTGCTCACCTTTTTTAAATTTGTAGGTTGGGTTGAAGAATGAAACCCAACATCCCCACAATCGATCTATGAGTGTGTTGGGTTTCGAGGCTCAACCCAACCTACGATCTTGCACTAGCAATAATTGAACAAATCCGCCCGCCCTCACTTGATGGGGAGGGCGGGTTTGCTTCAGTGGTATCGGATAAAAGCGATAATCCATAGCATAAACCCGCCCCTACAGCCCCGTAAAATTAAATGAGAAGTGAGTTAAAATAAAGCCTGACTCGTTTACACCTAATCGCCCAAGCCATGCAATTCATCGATCTCGCGGAAATAGAACTAGAATCAGGCAGCGGTGGCGATGGAATTGTGACCTTTCGGCGGGAGAAATACGTTCCGGCGGGTGGGCCATCCGGTGGAAATGGGGGTAAAGGTGGCTCGATCTATTTTACGGCTGTTGAAAATCTCCAAACCTTATTAGATTTTCGGTACAATCGTCGCTTCAAAGCTGAAAATGGTGGCAAAGGTGGCTCGAAAAACTGTACTGGGGCAACTGGAGACGATCTTAATGTTGAGGTACCCTGCGGTACGGTGATTTATGATACGGCGACCGATGAAATATTAGTCGATTTGGTCGAACCAGGACAAACTTTCAAAGTCGTCGCTGGTGGTAAAGGTGGCTTGGGTAATGCCCACTTTCTCAGCAATAGTAACCGTGCCCCAGAATATGCGCTGCCAGGACAGCCGCCCCAACAGAAACGAATTCGCTTAGAGCTAAAGTTATTAGCAGAAGTCGGGATTATTGGGTTACCAAATGCTGGTAAATCTACGCTAATTTCGGCGCTGTCTTCGGCACGTCCCAAAGTTGCTGATTATCCCTTTACTACTCTGGTGCCAAATTTAGGAGTCGTCAGAAAGCCTTCTGGTGATGGAACATTATTTGCAGATATTCCTGGACTGATTGAGGGTGCTTCCCAGGGAGCAGGATTGGGGCACGACTTCTTGCGACACATTGAGCGGACACGAGTATTATTGCATCTAGTCGAGGCAACTAGTGATGATCCGATCGCCGCCTACAATACGATTCGTCAGGAGCTAACTGCCTACAGTGACTCGCTGATAAATCGGCCCCAAATTCTGGCTCTGAGCAAGATTGATGCGGTCGATAAGGAAGAAGTCGCCGAAATCGCTCAAGCGCTGAGTGCGGCGGCACAGCAGCCAGTCTTCCTAATTTCATCAGCAACGCGGACTGGGCTAGATCAGCTCCTTCAGCAAGTTTGGCAGCAATTAGACTTATTAGCAGCCCAGCGACTAGCTGAAAAAGCAGCATTGGAACGCGCAGCATTTCCGGTAGGGGCAACCCGTGAGTTGCCCTTGGTGCAATAAAAACAAAGAAGGAGCAATTCACGAATTGCTCCTTCTTTCGGCGTGATAATTCCAAGACGGACAGGGAGGGATTCGAACCCTCGATGAGGTCACCCCCATAACACATTAGCAGTGTGCCGCTTTCGGCCACTCAGCCACCTATCCAAAATTTAAATACCAACCAATTTCATAATACCATATCAACGTAGATTTTAGCAATAGACTTATTACTGATCGTGACTACTACCCCCATCGCTCTGACTCAAGTTGCCGCACACCCAGCCGATCGATTCGCGATCGGCTTTGCACCATTATCACTAGATGAAGTCTATCAGTTAGCTGATGATCCAGCCAATGGCGCGGTGGTAATCATGAGCGGGACAGTTCGCGATCGCACTGATGGACAAGCAGTGGACTATCTAGAATACCAAGCTTACGAACCGATGGCGCTGCGGGTATTTGCTGCGATTGGCTGGGAAATTCGCGCTCAGTGGACAGATGTAAATCGGGTAGTGATTCATCACCGGATTGGTAAGCTCAAAATCGGTGAAATCAGCGTTTTGCTTGCAGTTGGGTGTCCGCACCGGAGCGAGGCATTTGCGGCTTGTCAGTATGCGATCGATACGCTCAAGCATCAAGCCCCAATCTGGAAAAAAGAATGGTTTAACGGAGCAAATGGACAGCAATCGAGTACTTGGGTGAGTATTGGCGCATGTGAACATTAGGCATTAGGCATTAGGCATTAGGCTTTAGGGCATAGCAGTTATGCGAAAGCAGCATTAAACTAGACTAATCGCACCGCTTCACCAAATGGAAACGCATCTAAATCTGCACCCCCTGGCATCACCACCCACAGCGTCGGGACGACTGGAGGATCGACTGGAAACTCACCGTAGCCATCGGTTAAGTAGATACAAATGGCTTGAGAATGCTCATCGCAGCACTCGGCAACTCGATCGAAGAAGGGCACGAATGATGTACCCCCACCCCCTTGTGGAGTCGGCACAGGTGTATCAAAGGTGAGGGAATAAGGGCCATAAAGATCGCAGTCAGCATAGTACAAATCACATTTAAGGTGAGAATAGGCGCTAATGATCCCGCGAACTTCGCTAATGAATAATCCGAGTGTTTTGGCACTAACTGAGCCACTAGTATCGATCGCCAGATACACCCGCACTGATTCGCCCTCTAGCGCTTCGAGATAGAGTCCACGCCCGATAAAACGCCGATCGAATCCCTGGAAATCGGTTGGAGTCTGCACCAAATATCGCCACAAATACGATCGCCAGTCCAGCTGTGGACTAGAGATCGATTCCAGTTCGCGATCAATCCCCGTAGGAACTTTACCTGCCGTGGCTGCTCTGGCTACGGCAGCGGCTTGCTGGAGTGCCTGCACCCAATGGGCTGTTAATTCTTGAGTGCGATCGTGATCAAGCCGTTGACGCATCCGCTCCTGGGGGGAATCACAGGATTGGGTGGCGGTACAACGCAGCACGTCGCCAGTTGAGATCGTCAGGAGATCTGGATTTGTTAGTTGATAGGGGCTTGTGCCTCCAGATAGTAATAGCTCATAGACTTCCTCCACGCTCAGATGTTCTAATTTCTGATCGCGCAATCCACCAGGCGGTAATTCAAACCCACTCTCACTCAGCACCATCCCATTCACAATAATATCCGCTGCGATATTCCACAATTCTGGCTCTCGCTCTCGCAGTCTCAATGGATGCAGTAGTGCTGCGTGGAGGATTTCATGAAGTAATAATCCGTCCTGTTGCGCTCTAGGGAGAGAGTTCAAAAATTCGGGGTTGAAAAATACATCTCTACCATCCGTCCCTGCGGTAGAAATCTCGGAACTAGCAATAAACCGGACAAACATTGCCAGAGTACCAAAGAATGGCGACTTCATCCGCAGCCTTAGTAAAGATGCGGTGATTAGCTTGGCAGGTTCAATTGTTGAAAGATGATAGTTCATTATTTAATTAATCCCATTGAGCTGGGAATAATTAACAACTAACTAATTAGTACCATATGCTTGATTGGTAAACAGGATTAGCGATCCTTGCACGATCGTCTCAATTATCGGTGCTGGGAGCATTTCACCGCGAAAATCAATAATCTGGACTACTAATAAATAGGCGATCGCTAGTACTAAAGAAATTATGCCTGTAATAACTGCGACAATTTTGGAGCGATCCATACTTGGATGAGCGATTTCACTAAATGTAACTTATGTAATCATAGCACAAAAATTCTCTGCGATCGCCCCAAAGCAATAACAGAGAAGATTCTCGAAAGTCAATATCCTAAAAAAACAGCCGACTCACCATTCACTATTCACCATCCACCCACTACTCCAGCCATCCAATTCGACACTGATAAGGGAGTAGATATTAGACCTCGTGCGAAAGTAAAAACAAATATTGTCTTGTCTTGACACACCGCTGTTTTCGTCCGTATCTTCCCCTAAAGCCTAAAGCCTAAAGCCTGACTTTCGCAGAAAGTCTACTGCTGAGCCGGAGCAGCGAGAATACTCACAAATAAATTGCGGGGTTGATATTTAGCCACAAACTGATTCAGAGCATCGCGATCTGCGGTAGTTGTCATGCCGATACAGCCAGCTGTCCCATCATAACCGTTAGTTTTGTTGTAACTCGGATCAATGTGAATACCTAAGTCAGTCCGTCCAGTTTGAAAGCTAGGGAAAATTCCAATAAAAGTTCTACCGACTTCTGGGATTGTGCCAGGGACAATCTGGTTGCTGACGGTGTATTTACCATCTGGTAATGGTGCAAAATTATTGCCGCGATTGCGATCGACTGTCTGAGTGGTGGCTGTTCCAGAGATGGCGTTGAATGATTGATATCGTTGTCCATCAAGGTAAGCTTCCAGCGTATAAATCGGATTACCGAGATTGTTAACTCCTTTATTTGGATCTCTGACTAGGCGTAAATAATTACCACTCAGTGGCAAGCGAGATCCAGTCGCAATTCTGGAGCGAGAATTTGATTTTAGTTTACGACTATCCCGCGTAGTTGAACCTGAAGTAAGATCGGTAGTTGTTGTTACTGAAGTTTTTTGTTTAGGTGTTGATTTAGGTTTATTAATTCTTTTTGGGCTAGACAAAATTGGCTCAGGTGAACTGTAGGGTTCAGGAGCTTCACTAGGCAATGGACTAGCGCTGACTGGCACCATCAGATTGAGATCTGTTACGGCTGGCAAATCCTCAGCTAGTCTCGATCGGGAACGATCCATTTGCTCGGCACCCGCAGGTGTAATCTGTAAAATTGTCATAAATAATGGCAAAGCAATCGCCTTCGACAACCAATTAATAGTCGATAGTTTCATCTTAAATTTCGGGGGATATTGGGACTGTCTGTTTTTTAGTTAGCGGCGGTCGATGCGATTGTTTTGATATTTACACTAATTACTGATGCAGATCCGGACAGTAATTTAATTTGATTTGAGAAAACATCCTAAAATCTTTAAGTGTTCTGAACTAACTTTATTGTGCGGAGATAATTGCAAGCAGCTGTGATTTAGATCAGTTCACATCGCCTGCCATATCTACGAGACGCTGAGCAGAGGGTAATTTAGAAATTGAGAAACAATAAATGTCGCTATAAAATAGCCCTGACTTTAGTGGCAAGTCAGGGCTATTTTAAAAGTAAAGAAAGTATTAAGATGGGGGTGGCGAGACTTGAACTCGCACATCCATTACGGATAACAGATTTTAAGTCTGTCGCGTCTACCATTCCACCACACCCCCAGGTGCGTTCACTTTGTGAAATTGGGCTAGAGCAAAATTTCAGCTAAATGTGTCGTAGAGGAACAATTTATCACAAGTACGTCACTGGTGCAAGCTATTTGGTGGAAATATCGCTAAACAATCTCGATCGAAGGGTGATTCAGGGCAATCGATCGTTAAGCTAGAGATAAGAGATAAGTGGACTAAAACTATTCCTAATCTGTTCTTGCAGTGCTATGTGACTGCTGCTGGTGTCGTTTACTGATTGAAGAGGTATCGCTATGTCGAATAACCAGATCGAACTTGAAGGCAGAGTCTTTGTGCCAGCTAGTGACTTAGATATTCCCGATTGGGCTTGTGTAGTACTTGGTAGAAATCAACCCACGCTCACACTCAAAGATGACGATCTTTTTCTGATTACCGATACGCTTGGCAATATTTCTGGCTGTTCACGGGATGAGACGATCTCTAGCATGGGGCTATTTTGTCGCGATACTCGGTTTCTGAGTCGGTTGGAGTTGCAAATCGCCGGGAGTTCGCCAATTTTGCTAGCCTGTAATGCGGATAAAGGATTTGCACTCTCAGCTCTGTGTACTAATCCTACCATTCCCAATCTCAACGCCGAAACGATCGGCATTCAACGCGAACTCGTCCTCAATGGCAGTTTGTTTGAAGAAATGACATTGAATAACTACAACACTACGGCAATCCGGTTTGAATTGAGCTTGAGCTTCGATGCGGATTTTTCGGACTTATTTGAAATTCGCGGCTTTAATCGCAAACAACGCGGTGACTTACTCCGTCGGGTTCAGGTTGATACTCCAGATACTCCTGTCCAGGAGTTGACAATGGCTTATCAGGGATTGGATGGAGTGATTTTGGAGTCACACATCCAATTTGCTCATCAGCTACCCAATTTGCTCAAAGGATATACCGCCATTTGGAATATCGAATTGGAGCCTCACGCTAGTTGTAAGCTGGGCTATCGTCTGGAAATGCTGATGAATAATCGACCAGTCTCGCGAGTGAATAGTCCAGCAGCATTACTGCAAGCGAAAGCTGCTGAAATGATGGAAGAAGATCATTGGCGATCGCAAATTACCCAGATTCGGACTGATAATCCCGAAATCAATCGGGCGATCGAACGAGCGGAGCAAGACATCTATCTATTGCGTCAGAGCTTCGATCTTGCCAGCTCAACCCCCAACACTCCTAGTGCTAAAGGGACTGTACTATCTGCGGGTGTACCCTGGTTCTGCACCTTATTTGGACGGGATTCGATTATTGCGGCTAGTCAGGTACTGATCTTAGATTCCACCATTGCCCGTGAAACTTTGATGGTATTGGCGCAGTATCAAGGGAAAGTAGATGATGAATGGCGCGAAGAACAGCCGGGGAAAATCTTGCATGAACTCCGCACTGGCGAAATGGCGCGGTGTCAAGAGATTCCCCACACTCCTTACTATGGCACAGTGGACGCGACCCCGCTGTGGCTGATGCTCTATGCCGAATACTATGCCTGGACGCACGATCGCGATACCTTGGATCGGCTGTGGGACAATGCGATCGCGGCAATGGGCTGGATCGATCGAATGTGTGCCGATACTGGCTATCTGACTTACTTTCGCACCTCAGCGCGGGGACTAGTAAATCAAGGCTGGAAAGATTCTGGCGACTGTATTGTCGATCGACAGGGTAAAATTGCGACAGGCCCGATTACCCTGTGTGAAGTTCAAGCCTATGTTTATGCTGCCAAAATTCGGATGAGCGAACTGGCTAAAGTCCGTACCGAACCCGAACTAGCCCAACGCTGGCAGCAAGAGGCTCAGAGTCTCAAACAACGCTTCAATCAAGATTTCTGGATTGTCGATCGCGACTTCATTGCGATCGCCCTCGATGGCGCGGGGAAACAAGTCGATGGAATTGGCTCCAATCCTGGGCAATGCCTCCAGCATGGACTTCTCTATCCCGACAAAGCCAAAAGTGTCGCTGAACGCCTTCAAGCACCGGATATGTTCAGTGGGTGGGGGATTCGGACGCTCAGTAGTCAGTCACCAGCTTACAACCCGATCGGCTATCATACCGGATCAGTCTGGCCCCATGATAATAGTCTGATTACAATGGGTTTGCGCTCTGTCGGTGCGGTTGAACAAGCACTAGAAGTTGCCCAAGGCATCTTTGATATGACGATCCATCAGCCCTATCAACGCCCACCCGAACTCTTTTGTGGCTACGAGCGGATCGCCGGATCTAGCCCGATTCAGTATCCGGTGGCTTGTTCCCCTCAAGCTTGGGCAACGGGCACAATTTTTCAGTTACTCCAGATGATGGTCAATCTTGTTCCTGATGCGCCTAGTAACTATCTGCGGATTCTCGATCCAGCTTTACCCCCCAGCATCCGTCAACTCTCTTTCAAAAATCTCCGCGTGGGTACTACTTTAATCGATCTCGAGTTTACCCGCGAACAAGATGTTGATAGCGATGGAGTTCGGGCAACCACTTCCTGTCGCGTCCTCAAAAAACGTGGTAATCTGCGGGTGACGATCGAAGCATAGTAGACTTCTTGTGAAAGTCAGAGGTTAATAGTGATGAGAGGGTAGAGAGTAGAGGGCAGAGGGTGGTTCGATAGTTTGAATAGTTCAAATCCGCCAGGAATTACGTGAATCTCTACCCTCTACCCTCTACCCTCTCAATACTAGTGATTTTGTTTTGATGAAAGATATGAGCTTAACAGGCGATATTTCTCTGAGCTTGTGGGTACTTTAGAAATAACGAGATCGATTTCGACGTTGGACTTCACAATGTTCGATCGATTAAGTCCGAACTATCAACCCTAGATTTTCCAGTACTGGCAGAACACAATACTATGAAGTAACATCACATCGAGTGAATAAACGCGGTAGAATTAGAAGGGAACGGCTACATCCTCTACAGATCCGGCTGTGCAGCTCAATTATTTGCACCTTGTCGGCTTCCTCAAATTGATTAGTTAGTTCAGCTACATTCCAATCCGAGCTAGTCTGGTTTCCTAAACAATGGAAGCATTGTTCCCCCTAGGGAAGACTAATTTTGCTGTTAGCGCAAGCCTGCCGTGAGGCATAGCTTCATTTTTGAAGATGCGCAGCAAAAGTATGTCAATGAAAAGTATGTTGAGAGAAATGTTCCATTGGTGAGGCTCAATGAGCTACTGCGTAAATCCTGACTGTCCCCAACCTAAAAATCCGGTCGATGCCTTCCTCTGCCAAGCGTGTGGTGCAAGGTTACTCGTTCGCAATCGCTATCGAGTAACCAAGTCACTAGGACAAGGAGGTTTCGGTGCAACTTTTGTCGCGATCGATGTGTCGCTACCTGGCGAGCCAATCTGCGTGATCAAGCAGCTGCGTCCAAGCAACAACCATGAAAAGTTCCTGCGGATGGCAAGGGAGCTATTTGAACGGGAAGCTAGAACTCTCGGTAAAATTGGCAACCACCCCCAAATCCCTCGCCTGTTAGACTTCTTTGAGGAACGTCGCAACTTCTATCTAGTGCAGGAGTATGTCAGTGGACATACGATCCATCAGGAAGTAAAACAGCAGGGACTATTTAAGGAAGAGAAAATTCGGGACTTCCTAATCGAAATTCTGCCAGTAATTTCATATATTCACTCCCAGCAAGTAATTCACCGCGATATCAAACCCGCCAATATTTTACGTCGCGACCAAGACGGAAAAATGGTGCTGATTGATTTTGGCGCTGTCAAAAATTATGTTGCTCAAGTCGAAACGCCAGAAGGGGTAGAGCAAGCTTCTAATACCCAATTTGCCGTGGGTACATCTGGCTACGCACCACCGGAACAACTGGCAATGCGACCAATCTTCGCCAGCGACATCTATGCGCTAGGTGTAACCTGTATTTATTTAATGACCGGGAAATCGCCCAAAGACATCGAGTACAACCCCTCGACTGGGGAAATGATGTGGCAAAAACATGTCCAGTTGGGCAAGCACCTCACTCAAGTCTTGAGCAAAATGCTAGAGGTATCGGTGCGCTACCGCTATCAGTCAGCAGAGGAAGTCCAGCAGGCACTAGCCACTACGTCAGTACCTGTGGAGACTCGTCGCCCAGAAATTCCCGCCAGACCTGTGGGCAGCCCTAGTAATCCCCTCCCCTTGGGTAAAGGCGCGCCTCCAGGAATGCCTGGTAATCCAAATCAGGTACAGGCTCCAGCTAATGTCCAAAATCCAGTCACATCGGCTTCGACGCGGATGGCGGATATTATTAAAAAGCAAAGAACCGATCGCGATCCAACTAATATCAAAAATGGTGGAGAACCCAGTCGATTTGGAGCCGATCCGCGCACCGGATTTGGCGCAAATCCAGCGATGCCACCAGTACCTCGTGAGCCATTAAAACTAGATGCTCAGGGTGTTTTAGCCGCATTCCGACGCGGGCAGAGGATATTTAGTGAGATGGATATCAGTAGCCTCGATCTTTCCAAAGCTCATCTTCCTGGCATCGCCCTCAGCAATGCCAATTGTGCTTATATCAATCTCCAAGGCGCAAATCTAGCTGCTGGCAAGTTTGATAAAGCGGATCTCAGTGGCGCAGTCCTCAAGGATACTGTGCTGAGCAAGGGTTACTTTAGCTATGCTAATCTCCAAAATGCCGATTTACGCGGTGCCGATCTGAGTGAAGCTTATCTCAACTATGCCAATCTGCATGGTGCAAACTTATGCGGTGCAAATCTGAAGGGCGTTAAAGTCACTGAAGAACAATTAACTCACGCTAAAACTAATTTTATGACTGTCTTTCCGAATGGAAAACGGGGTGGATTTTGGTAACTAAAAAGGCGATCGATTCTGATTCTTTGATACATAGCTAATCGTCCCGCTAATAATCGCCCCACCCATCAGCACACTAATCGCGGGGAGAAATAGCGGCTCCCAGAGGCTTTGCCAAACTTGTAGTCCCAATGGGATATTGGCGTACTTACCCGCGATCGCAACTAGAAACCAGATAAAACTTAGCAATACAAAGAAAACATTAAATGTGAGTAAGTTATTAATTAAACTGGAAATTTTAGCAACCATAAAAATATCTTAATTATAAATTAAATTTGCATCCAAGCAGTTAACGCCGCCGCTAGCGCATCCGCCGCATCGTCAGGACGCGGAATCTTGTCTAGCGCGAGTTCACGAGCGACAGCGGCTTGGACATCAGGTTTCTTGGCATTGCCATAACCAGCCACCGCTTGTTTGATCTGACTGGGTGTAAATTCGACCCAGGGAATTTTGTGTTGAGCAATCACCAATAAAATTACCCCCCGTGCCTGAGCAACTGGGATTGTATTTCCCATTTTATAGAAAAATAACTGCTCGATCGCCACTAAATCCGGTTTAATTTCGTCGAGTAAACTGTGCATATCCTCGTAAATCGTCTGAAGCCTAGATCCAATCTCAGTTCGGGGCGGAGTTTGAATGATGCCAAAATCAAGCAGAGTAGCTGTGGGCGGGCGAGTTGTGGACGTAATCGAAATTGCCCCGAAGCCCAAACTGGCTAACCCAGGATCTAATCCAAGAATTCTGGTAATTGTCATTCGGTTAATCTGCAACTGGCACTTCATTCTCGCATTGGCGTAAGCCTGTTGCGGCGAAAACATCATTCTCTAGCAGCAATATTTGCAACTTGTTTGACTTTAAATTTCGATCTACCCTTTCCGATCTGTCAGAGTACCTGTAAGATTGACTCAGCTGAAGTCTATCCACCAATTATCAAATTCTTTTATTTTTAATCAAAAAGATAATGTCGATGGGTATCTTTAGACAAGCAGTCAGAAATCTAGGTCGGAGCGGCAGTGCATCAACCGCAGCTGGCGGCAAACATGCCAATTTTCGGCGATTATTCCAATGGTTATCGCCAGGAATTTTTGTCAAGCGGTGGCTGTTTACGATCTATGTGGGCGTACTAATGACCATCCTGGGTTTGGCGATTTGGCTCAAGCTCACACCAATTTTCTGGTTATTTCAGACGGCAGATCGAGCCGTTGAATTTTTGGCTAGAGTCATTCCGCATTATTTGTCTGGCCCAATGGTGCTGGGCTGCGGATTGTTTCTGGTATTCTGGGGGCATGGTCGTTCGCTGGGCGAGATCAGCAAAGTTTTGCGCCCAGATGGAGATCAGACATTACTAGATATGCTCTGGCAGAATCGCCGCCTCAATCGGGGGCCAAAAATCGTGGCGATTGGTGGCGGTACTGGCTTATCGACCTTGCTACGGGGGTTAAAACTCTATAGCGCAAATATTACCGCGATCGTTACTGTCGCTGACGATGGCGGCTCCTCGGGGCGATTGAGGCGAGATTTTGGAGTCCTACCACCTGGCGATATCCGCAACTGCATTGCGGCTCTAGCTGATGAAGAGAAATTATTGACAGAGTTGTTTCAATATCGATTTGAAGCTGGCGATGGTTTGATGGGACACAGCTTCGGCAATCTCTTTTTGACAGCAATGTCCGAAATCACTGGAGATCTAGAGCGGGCCGTCGTTGCGAGTTCCAAAGTACTCGCGATTCGCGGTCGCGTCTTGCCAGCTACACTGACAGATGTGGCGCTCTGGGCAAAGCTAGCCGATGGAAGAATGATCGAGGGTGAATCGAGTATTGGTGAATCAGATGGTCAAATTGTGGAAATTGGCTGCATTCCAGCTAATCCTCCGGCTCTACCCGCAGCGATCGCCGCTATTCAGGATGCTGACTATATTATCATGGGGCCAGGTAGTCTCTACACCAGTGTGATTTCTAATCTCCTGGTTCCCGAAATCGCCGAAGCAATTGCCGCACGGAATGTCCCGCGCATCTATGTCTGCAACATCATGACTCAGCCAGGAGAGACGACTGGCTATACAGTCGCCGATCATATCGAGAGTATCGACAGATCCTGTGGCAAAAAATTATTTGATGCAGTCTTAGTCCAAAAAAATCCACCGTCGGCAGGTTGTTTGCAATATTATGCTGAAGAAAATTCTTATCCGGTGCTGCTCGATCGAGATGATGTGAAAGAATTAGAGCGGAGTATCTTTGCCGTCAATGTCATGGAAGAAGATCCCGATACTCGCTACCTGCGACACAATCCTCGCCGTCTAGCCAAAGCCTTGATTCATTTCTACCGTCGCGCTCAAGAGTCGCCCGTTTATCGAAATTCTAAATCTGCCTAGTTAAATAATCACTATTCACTATCCACCATTCACTCACTATGACTGAGCGGATTATTCCATTACCAGATGCGAATGCTACCCAAAAGTTGGGGCTAGAACTTGGTAAATCCCTAGCCGCTGGGAGTGTTTTATTACTAACAGGCGATTTAGGTAGCGGCAAAACCACCTTCACACAAGGATTGGGGCTTGGGCTGGATATTACAGACTCGATCATCAGTCCGACTTTTACGATTATTAATGAATATACTAGTGGTCGATTGCCACTGTATCACTTAGATCTCTATCGACTGACATCTGAAGAGGTTGATGACTTGAATTTGGAGTCTTACTGGCTGGGATTGGAAGCAGAACTGGGAATTGTCGCGATCGAGTGGGCAGAAAGATTATCATATCTACCAGATAATTATCTGCAAATCGAACTCACTTACGACAGTACTGATGGCAGAATTGCTAAAATCTCTGGCTAATCGAAATATCAGATTAACTTAAACAGCCTCTAGAAAAAGCTTGAAATCTAGCTGGTGGGCAGCGACGCGCGTTCTGGAGGTTTCCTCCAGATTGAGCGATTTGCGCTCGTCGGGTTTCCCGACGGTTTAGCAAATCAAGACAGTGCGTCAAGACAGTGCCAACTCTACAATTACTACAACTAAAGCCTAAAACCTAAATCCTAAGTCCTAAATCCTAAATCCTAAACTCATGTCGGAATTAATTCACCTGGACGTAACCGTGACCATTTGCCACTATCCTTGGTGAAGCTTTGACAGCCAACCACATCCCATTCCATCTCGACACCATCATCAAGAGTGCGAATATTTACGTTGATACTAGGGCTGGTTGCTTCAAAGGTGGGAGCAGATGTGAGATGAGCTTGTTGGTGCTGTTCCTCGACTGCATGATAGGTCGTACACTGATCGACATATTCGCAG
>JANNDQ010000674.1:0-2615 GCA_031387965.1 Chamaesiphon sp. OTE_75_metabat_567 | reverse complement strand
AATGGCAATCTGCTTGTGTGTGGGATGCACCCTTATGGCTGCAATAGCGATACCTGTGCGGACTGGGAAGGTATGAAGGATAATGATCTAAATTAGGATTGCGGAGATCTTTACCCCACCCCAGCCCTCCCCTTTTGAAGGCTATCCATTACGCAAAAGTCCCTAGAAACCTTGCCTAGCAACCATTCCATGTTTCAGTTGCGCGCCTCAAAAGTACTTGTCCAAGTCTCTTGTGAACACGATCGCGTCAAAGGAATCTGGATGTTGACCTATAATTCACCCGATCGGGTGAATTATAGGTCGGTTGCAGACTCGATCGCGTCCGCAACCTGAGTCCAGAATCTAGTGTCAGCATGTGTTATGGCGAGATCTGCGTAATGGATAGTTTCTAAGGGGAGGGCTGTCTTGACGCGCTAAACCCTCGGGGAACCCGAGGAGCGCGCGTCGCTGGGGTGGGGGAAAGATCTCCGCAGCAACTACTTACTTTTCAAGTAAGCCAACATGGTATCAACATCAGAAACTTCAAAAGGATCGGTTTCGCAGTTGTCCTCGTAACCCGCTTCTGCAAAGATTTTTTCGACTTTAGCATCATTGATCACCATCGAGTAACGCCAAGAGCGCATTCCAAAGCCTAAGTTGGACTTCTCGACCAACATCCCCATTTTACGGCTAAATTCGCCGTTACCATCGGGTAGCAATTTGACGTTTTTTACGCCCATATTTTTGCCCCATTGATACATTACGAACGCATCGTTGACGGACAAACAGTAGACTTCATCTATACCTAATCCTTTGATTTCCTCATAGGCTGCATCATAACCAGGCAGGTGGCTGGTAGAGCAAGTAGGCGTAAATGCACCAGGAAGAGAGAAGATCACAACTCTTTTACCCGCAAAGATATCTTGGGTCGTTACATCTTGCCATTTGAAAGGATTGTCACCACCAATGGATTCATCGCGAACGCGAGTTTTGAAAACAACACTGGGCACTTGGTCGATTACAGCCATGATTTTCTCCTAGTAGGTAATTATTTTTAGTTTGCAGTCAACGAATAACAATGCTGACTACCAATGATTGAATTCATACATCTCAGAATAATTCTAATTTAGGAATAAGTCAAGAGTGATAAAAAGTACTAACTAAGAATATTTATGATTAAATGATCGTTCCAGGAGTTTGGGCACTATAATTGAAAGTTACAGCAACTTTATTTTTATTCTAGCGACTAGCCTCTAGTCTATCGCAATGATCCAGCCATCAACAGAGGCGATCGTCAGCACACTCAAAGCCAAAGGCTTGCGGGTGACACCCCAAAGATTCGCCGTTTATGCCAATCTACTTTCGCGTAACGATCATCCCACGGTCGAGCAAATTCTGGTGGACTTAAACCAACATTGTCCCGTCTCTTCGCAAGCGACGATTTATAGCTCCTTACAAGCTTTACGCTCAGCTGGATTGATTCGCGAAGTACTCCTTGAAGCTGGAGTATCTAGGTATGATGCCAAGATTGAGCGCCATCATCATTTTCACTGTCAATCATGCGGATCGATCGAGGATATAAGTTGGGACGCACTTCCAGCGTTAGAATTCGATCGACTGCGAACGGGTTTACAAGCACATGCTTATGAAATTACCATCCGTGGCTGTTGTGATGCTTGTTTGGGTTAGGCTTTGGGCTTTGGGCTTTAGGCTGAATTAAAATTAGCTATTCACCATTCACTCTCATCACTTGGTTAAATAACGAATATCAATTACCGTGCCGTTAAAATTATAGTTAAGTTGGTCAATCTCTACCGAAGAACCAATCTTCATCTTGGTATTGCCCAATACAAGTCCTTCTTTGGTTTTTTGACCATTGCCTGTGACTGTGATGATCATATCCATACTATAGGAATCTGGTCTGGGGTCTTTCATCGGTTTAACGGAGCCGTCAGACTGGGGAACTGCTAAGGTTCGATCGAGTTGACGGACTTTCTTGATATCAACTTGTCCAGCAGGCTGATTGCGAATTACAAAACTGAGTTTATTACCAGGACTAAACTGAGTCAGCAAATTTTCAGGACTGAGCACATTTAAGCCTCTGACGATCAGATCGGCTTCCACTGCTTGAGGATTATCCTGCCCATTAATTCTGCCCGTACTACCAGGCGATAGGAAGATTCCAGCGACGACAAATAGCATTACCAGGACAGCACCAATGTCGAGGAGGCTGAATTTACCAAATAATCTACCTTGTCGATCGAGAATAGCCATAGAAAACAACTGTACGGGGATTTGAGCTAGGCGAACATGATGATCGGCTGACAGTCAGTATACCGTTAATTCTGGCTGTATGATTGTCGTGATCGGCAAGAAATTTCGATTGTACTTGGTACTCTTCTTACCTACCCCCTACGCTCTACCCTCCACCCTCTCTTAGCAAGCTTTACCTTTCAATCGGGCAGGAACTCCGACAATAGTCTGATCATAGAGCCGCTTGAATTCGCGATCGAAATGTGCAGCAACAATTGGGTTATCTTTAATTACTAATAGTGTATCATCATTGTGGTAGTTAGCAGCATTAGTCCAATTATGTTAGCCAGTAATCACTGTCTGTCGATAGATTACTGCAAAAT
>JANNDQ010000671.1:0-6627 GCA_031387965.1 Chamaesiphon sp. OTE_75_metabat_567 | reverse complement strand
CCTTGGTTCTCGTAAGCGTTCGGCTAAACTATCGAGATGAGTATCTTGACGGGCAATTAATATTTCTTTAGCTTGTAAAATATCTTCTTTGGTAATAGCAATATCTCTATCTTTAACCATTTTTTCCACAACTTCTTTAGCAAGAGCATTAACTAACCAAGGTTGTCCCTGAGTTAAATCAAAGGCTGTGGCTGTGGCTTCTGAAGTGAAAATTTGTCCTGTTTCTTCTGTATGCTGTTGATATAGTTCTTGCACCTCTACAGCATTAAAATTTCTCAGGGTAATGGAACTGACTTTAATATTAAAAGGACTGGATGTATTTAATCTGTCACTACCACCGGATGCAACTTTATAATCCCGCACATTGCGTAAACCAATTAATCCTACGGAAGAGGGAAAATTTTCTGGACGACTGCGATAACCATCACGTAACTGTCGTAAAACCGAAATCAAGGTTTCGTCTTGTAAAGAGTCAATTTCATCTATAAATAATACCAAGGGACGCTGGATAGCTCGTGACCAAGCTCTTAAATTTTCGCCCATTCTCTGCCCAGGAGCATTATAAACCCAGGTTGGGGGTTGTAGTTCTGGGGGTAGGTCATCCTCAATTATATTCTGCCAAGCTCCCAAAATCGCTAATTCTGCTGCACCTGGGTCATGATTAAAAGCACTTCCCACCTCTGCCGATACCATTACTGCTGCATAACTTCCAGTTGCGGTAAGTTGCTGCGCTAGGGCTAACATTGCCGTTGTTTTCCCCGTTTGTCGTGGTGCATGAACGACAAAATAACTTTCTTGTTCAATTAACACGGATAAGTCGGGGAGACGACTTGTTGCTGAGATGGTATAGTGTTTTTCAGGTTTACACGGACCTGCAATATTAAACCAGCGAGACATGGGATTTTGGCAGTTGGCGGACACTTTGAGTGTAGACTATTTTAGGATTGGGGATTTTTGTCAAGATAGCGATCGCCTGCTGAGTAAACTAACGATCGCCACCACCAATTTATCGGGTTCAATGGGCTTGGCAATGTGTTTCTGAAAGCCTGCGGACATCGCTTGTTGCCGATCAATTTCGCCAGCGTAGGCAGTCAGAGCGATCGCCGGAACCTGCCCGCCCTGCTCTGGGGACAAAGACCGCACCTGTCTAAGCAACGTATAGCCATCAACCTCTGGCATTCCAATATCACTCACCACCACATCGGGCTGAAATGACTCCAGGACAGTAAGAAATTCAGCGGCAGAGGCGACGGTTGTTGCTTCGGCTCCAGCCTGAGCAATGACCATCGAAATGAGTTCGCGGCTATCTGGATCGTCGTCAATGATCAGCACGCGGATGCCAGTTAGATCCAGGTTTTGCTCTGGCAATGGGCTAGATTGATCTGCCTTTGAGTGGACGTTGAGCAGGGGTAGCCTGACAGTAAAAGTAGCTCCTTTCCCTTCCCCAGGGCTGTCAGCGGTGACGGTACCGCCGTGGGCTTCGACCAGTTGATAGACGATCGCCATGCCCAACCCTAGCCCCCCGTGTTTACGAGTCACGGAAGCATCTTCCTGACGGAACGACTCAAAGATGTGGGGCAGAAAGTCTGGACTGATGCCTTTACCCGTGTCTGTGATGGTGATCTGTGCCTGGTTGTTGATTTGCTCTAGCCGAATGTCGATGCGTCCGCCGCTGGGGGTAAACTTAACTGCGTTCGTCAGCAAGTTCCAAATAATTTGCTGGAGCCGAACGTCATCTCCCGAAACTTGCCCAATATCTAATAGCACGGGATTAATTTGAATGGATTTGGCGATCGCAGCAGTCTGCACGGTATCGATCGCAGATTTAATCAACCCTAACAAATTAACCGGAGCAGCATTCAGACTCAGCTTGCCGCGCAACACGCGAGCCATATCGAGCAGGTCATCTATTAGTCTACATTGCGTTTTGACATTTCGCTCTATTGTTTCTAATGCGGCAATGGTTTTGGTTTCATCAAGTTTGCGAGTTTGCAGCAGTTTTGTCCAGCCTAAGATCGGGCTGAGAGGCGATCGCAATTCGTGAGATAGCACGGTTAGAAACTCGTCTTTGATGTGGTTGATTCGTTCTGATTCCGCTAAGGCAGCTTGTTTATGTTGTAGGATCAGCTCACGATCATGTTCAAGTTGAACGCGATCGGTAATGTCTCGGGAAGTCGCTAATAGTTGACTGACTTGTCCTTCCTTATCCAACATCGGAGTCACAATCACATCCCACCATTTTGGTGTCCCTTTTGCAGTCAGACAAAAGCCTCGAAATCTACTCGTCTCTTTTGACTTTGCCACCGCAATGGCTGCTTCTACCTTTTGCCGAGATTCGTCTTGCCAAAAATTGACCCAATTTGTGTTTAGATAGGGAGTTAAATCGTCGATCTCCAGCAGGCACTGCCCTCCCGCATTTATGTATAAGATTTGGGCATCGAGATCAAGGACTTTGATGCAGTCACGACTGCTCTCTAACACCTGTTTTCTAAACTCCTCACTCTGACGCAGTACCTCCTCTGTGCGTTTGCGCTCCGCGAGTTCGTTTTTGACTTGCTGATAAAGCTCTGCCTGGCGGATGGCAACACTGACCTGTATGGACAACTGCTGAAGTAAATCAATCTCTAACGATCTCCACTGACGAGGGGCAGCACAGTGATGAGCAATCAGCACACCCCAAAAATGGTTGTCGTGCAAAATAGGCACCACTAGATTCGCTCTGACTTGAAGCCCCTCCAAGAGTTTAGCGTGGCATGGATCAATGCTGCCATCGTAAATATCGGCTTTGACACTCACTCTTCCTTGAAGCTGGGGATCAAGATAGCTCTGGACAAAACAGGGATCATATATCTTCTCTGACAGAATCGATCGCCAGTCTGCGCCCACAGATTCTGCTAATACCCTGCCGTTGTCGTTGTCGTCTGGATCTACCTGGAACACGATCACGCGATCGGTATGAAGAAATTGCCGCACTTCTGTGACGGTAGTGTGTAAAATCTCGTCTAAGTCGAGGGAGCGAGAGACTTTCTGCGAAATCTGGGCGATGACCCGCTCTCGATCAATACGCTCTTGGAGTTGAGTTTGGATCTGTACCGTCTTAATCGTTGTATCCAACGCCAGTTTCAGACCCTCTGAAGTGATTTGTTCCTTAACCAGATAATCTTGTGCACCCACCTTGAGCGCCTGGACGGCGATCGCTTCGCTGCCAACGCCTGTCATCATCACAATTGACATAGGCGTTTGCGGTTGCTGAGTTTGCAGAGAAACGAGAAATTCTAGCCCGTCCATGTCGGGAAGTTGATAATCGAGCAACACTACATCTGGCTCGTGCTGTCGCCAAAGATTCAATCCTTCTTTACCCAGACTTGCCTCTATGATCGTGTAGTCATAGTCGTGATCGCGCAGCAAATAGCGTCTGTACGTCTCGCGGTCTTCTGGGCTGTCTTCTACAATCAATACAGTGCGATGAAGTTGAGTGTTCATTAGCGTGGTTTTACTACATCAGTGGGAAGAATCGTAGTATCAAACCAGTAGTCTATTAAAATTTGAATACTATGCTTTAATCGGTTAAAATCCATAGGTTTGACAATATAGCTATTAACACCCTGTCGATAACAGGCTTCAACATCTTTGGGATTGTTAGAAGTTGTAAATATAACAACCGGAATTAACTTCATATTCTCATCTTGTTTAATTTTTTGCAATACTTCTCGTCCGTCCGTTCCGGGTAAGTTGAGATCGAGCAAAATCAGTCCTGGACGCGGGGCGATTTGGGCATCAACGTAGCGACCTGTGCGATACAGAAATGCCAGCGCGTCATCGCCATCCACACAGCGATAAATCGGGATCGTCAACGGCGATCGCCGGACATAGCGTTGGAATGCTTCAAAATCTTCATTGCTGTTTTCAACGACTAATAAGAGCGGGAGTTTCTTGATCGCGGTAACAGATAATTCACTCATGATTACTCTCTTACTACCAGCGTGAAGTAAAACGTGCTACCTTCATCGGGGGTTGATTTCACCCAGATTTTTCCTCCATGTCGCTCGACGATCTTTTTCACAATTGTCAAACCTGCCCCCGTTCCACCGCCATACTGGTCTTGAGTATGCAGCCGTTTGAAAATTTGAAACACTCGCTCCAAATGCTGAGGCGGAATGCCAATGCCATTGTCACGGATATAAAAGGTGCAGAGTAACGGGTTTTGAGGATCGCCTCCGTCTGGCTCAATGAAACCAATTTCCACCCATTTCTCAGATTTGTCATTGTATTTAATGGCATTGGTAAGCAGGTTGGTGAATAACTCACTCATTTGGCCGCTATCGCAGCAGATCGTCGGCAAGGGACGAGGAAACCGGAACTTGATCGAGCTTTGCGGCTGACTGATTCCCAAGGTATCTATCGCTTGTTGCGCCACTTCATTGAGGTTGGTGGATTGGCGAGAGAGTTCGGCGCGTCCGAGTTGAGAATAGTGCAGCAGTGAATTAATCAGATCTTCCATTCGCTGAGTCAGCCGCACGACAGTATGCAGTTTGGCAACTCCATCAGCATCCAAAACTTCTGCATAATCCTCCATCAAGAAATTGGAGTAATTGTGAATCCCTCGGAGTGGTTCCTTGAGATCATGAGAGGCAATGTAGGCAAACGAATCGAGTTCAATGTTGCTGCGCTCTAGCTCCAGGTTGATTTTTGCCAAATTGTCCGCCTGCTTGAGAATCACGCCCACAATCAGGCTCCGCAGTTCGGCTACCACTTCGATTTCACAAGTTCTCCAAGGTAATGAGTAACCCTGCACCGTTTCTTGCCATTTTTCAAATGATTTGCGCGGCAATAGCCGTCTTTCTCCGCTGTCTGTCACTTCTATAATAGGGTTGTTGGGGTTGCCGCCCCAATTCACTGTTTGAATCACCTCTGGGCGAAACCAGAAAATGTAATTTTGGTGGAACTCAGAGAGTTCTAGTGCCAATAGCCCACTGGCAACTGCCTTAAAAGATTGTGAGGCGGGGTAAAGCTGAACGAGCGATCGCGTCTGAAACAGGTTGTGTTGAATCTGAGTTTTAACCCAATTTCGTAGGGCTGTCAATTCGGTTTCTGGTGGCGTTTGACCGATGCAAATAATCCGATCTGCCGTACAAATTGCCGCTCCTGATGCGCTGACGAGATCAAGCAAATTTGAGTCTAGTTGGAGCAACCCATCCAAAAAGCGTTCTGACTGAGACAACGATTCGACCAGCTTGCCTTGAAGTCGCTGCAAGGTCATTTTATAGTCTAAGTCTTCACGAGCTTCCTTGTTAGACAGTTCCACCGACATCACCTGTCCTACAAACTCACACATCGTTCGCACACTATAAGGCACATAGCGAGGAGTTGAATGATGACAGACAATCAGCCCCCACATCTTTTGCTCTTGAATCAGAGAAATTGACATGGAAGCCCCAACTCCCATGTTGCTGAGGTATTCCAGATGACCATGAGACACACTCCGCAGCACCGATAAACTTAAATCTGTGGGGCAATTATCCACTGGATTGTGCGCCGGGACTAACGCGCTTGGCTGATAGGTAGTATCAGGAATCAACCGCAGCCAGTTGAGGGTGTAAAGCTGTTTTGCTTGGTCAGGAATGTCACTCTGAGGGTAGTATAAGCCTAGATAAGAAGTCAGATCGTCTGCCCGAACTTCTGCGATTACTTGCCCGGCTCCTTCTGCATCAAATCGGTAAACCATGACGCGATCAAAACCCGTGACCCTCTGCACTTCTTTCACTACTGCATCGGACATCGACCGCAAGGTGGGAGCCTTTTGAATCTTGGTAATCATGCCTTTGACACGCTGGTAAAACTCAAAAAAATCCGCCTTCTGGCTGTTCTGTTTGGGTTCTAATTCCAAAATAATTAGACCATTCTGACGATGCACAATTCCATCAAACAGTAACACTTCGGTTGTACGTTCGATGGAGATATCCAACGGATTCACATGATCAAAATCTTCGCTTAAGCATTCCCGGATTGCAGCAATCTGCTTGGGAACGAGTAAGGTTAATAACAGTTTACCTAATAATTCATTAGGAGAAATACGGATTAACTCAAGCGTGTTGCTACTAACCTGGATGATAGTCATGTCAGGTTCTTGCAACACCAATAGCACGCCGTGGGGCTGAATTAGTCCCGGAATATGAATCGGTTCGTCGTTGCAATCGGCCAAGTCAACTTCTTGATGGATCATAAATGGTTATAGGTACGAGACATAAGCTCAAAAGCCGGGAATAAAAAGGGGGTATACCCTAATTACAATAAACTGCGCTATATTTACGCCATATAGCCAGGGTTAAAGAATTTGAGAAAATTGACTTAGCATACTAATATCTAAAAATCTGCACTCTCTCAGTAATTAATCAATCCTACATTGACTCTAGGTAACGACGTAACTTACTACTAAACCAATCAATAACGCTAACTACTACTAATAACACTAACATCATAGTTGTAGCTTTATTATATTCAAAACCATCTATATAGCTTTTTAATTGAAAACCTATTCCTCCAGCGCCAACTACCCCTAACACTGAAGCTGCACGAATGTTATATTCAAACATCCATAGGGTATAACCTAACCCTAGTGGTAGTATT
>JANNDQ010000641.1:0-6993 GCA_031387965.1 Chamaesiphon sp. OTE_75_metabat_567 | reverse complement strand
GAATTTATTGAATGTCAACGATCCTCGTCAGCTTCTGCGATAAGACACTAAATGAAATTGAATTTACCGCATACTTTAGCTAGCAATTATAGGTTTGGTTAAAGAATGAAACCCAACATTTCTAAGATATTGGCGTGGTTCTGTTGGGTTTTGCTCCGCGCAACCCAACCTACAGATCTCAAAAGCCATTTTGCAATATCTATTGCGATGGACTTGGGCAAAATATATCTATCAATGGCAAGCATACTGCAATTGCCGTCTCGATCGATGGACAAGAGCGAATATTTGATAACATCTATCCTCAAGGAATTTCTAGAGTAGAATCGATAAATAGCTTCTGTAGTCCGATTCAAGATTTAGGTCGGGACTTTCAGATTGACGAAACTGAGTTTTAGTATGAAAAATTCCACACTTGACCTTTACGATTTGATTAAAAATATCGAAAACCGCCCTGCGATGTATCTTGGGCAAGCCGACTTGACTCACTTGGGAGCTTTCTTGTCAGGTTACTTTTTTGCGCGTCGTCAGATTGGTATTCCCGAAACCCTTCAAGAACAGCAGTTTTCCGACTTTCAAGCTTGGATCGAACAAAAATTCAATGTTAGTTATAGTCAGCCTTGGGAAAAAATAATCCGCTTTTTCTCACCTGATGAAACAACATCTCTACATCAATTTTTCAGTCTTTTCAATGAATTTATTGAATGTCAACGATCCTCGTCAGCTTCTGCGATAAGACACTAAATGAAATTGAATTTACCGCATACTTTAGCTAGCAATTATAGGTTTGGTTAAAGAATGAAACCCAACATCCTCTTAATAAATCCTCCCTCGCCATTGTTTTGGCTGCCTAAAAGCTGACAAAAAGATCCGTAAAACTGCAAATGGATCGGCGAATGGTGACAACCAAAAGGATAATGAAGCGATGGTAAATCGATCGCGATAATAGGAAGGATAAATTGCCAGTAGTAATGCAAATCGAACTACTAATAAAAATATATTTAATCCAATTAGCAACTGTAAAGTTAGAAACGAATATTCCCACCAACCATTCCAGCAGGTCAACAGCAGTGGCAAAGGTAGCCCTTGCACTAAAAATAATAAAGCTAAATCACTCCACAATTGCGCCCGTGTTGTTGCATCCTTGAGATCCAGAGATCGCCCCCATTCTCGCCAGGTTTCGACGATCCCTGCATACATCCGCACGCGAATGACCTTCGCACCATCGAGAAACCCGACCTTAAAACCTTGCTGTGCCGCATTCCGCGCTAGAGTGACATCATCACAAAAAGAAGCCGCCGCACTAGTATAACCGTCTAATGCTGTTAAAACTGCTCGACGACAGAGAAAGCACTGTCCATTTGCCATAACTCGATCTGGGGGCTGATTTCGCACGCCGGAGGAATCAAAACGGTAGAGCAACGTCATTAATAGAGCGGGTTGCAGCCACCACTCACCTGGATCGTTGAGAATGAATTGTGGTGATAATGATACTAGATCGTAACCTTCCTCGATCGCAGCACCCAATAAACTCGCTACTAGTCCAGGCTGCGGTTCTGTGTCAGCATCGATGCCCAGCACCCAATCACTCTCAGCCGAACTAGCCAGAAATCCATAGTTTAATGCCCACGGACGACCAATCCAACCAGAAGGTAACGGATCGTCAGTCAGTAGCTTGAACCGAGAATCTAGCACCGCCGCAGCTTGAACTCGATCGCGTGTACCATCTTGGGAGTTGCTATCGACAATCAGGATTTCTCGAACTTCGCCCCCCTGCTGACTCAATCCCGCCAAACAGGGCGCAATTCGATCGACTTCATTCAACGTTGGTACCACAACGCTGACGGTGCCTATTTGTCCCGCTGTAGCTAGTTTGGGGGTCAGTGGCGGGCGACGAACTGCCCCTTTGACCAATCGCGACAATAAGATCAAACTAGCCGCTCCCTGGCACACTAGCAGCCCTAGCGCAACAGCACTAAATACTTCTTCGTTCACTAAATCTTTGAGCCAATACTTACCTGTTGCTAAATTATATTAGCTCAACACCAAGTTATCGCGATGGATGACAGTTTCTTCGCCGAGATAGCCGAGTAGATCGATGATATCAGTCGATCGATGTCCCTGGATGCGATCGAGTTCGGCACTGCTGTAGTTAACGATGCCTCTGCCGATTTCTTTTCCCGCACCGTCACACAGTTGCACCGCATCGGTTGCTTCAAACTCTCCGGCGATATGGGTGATCCCTGCTGGTAGTAGAGATTTACCACCACTAACGATCGCTTCAACCGCACCAGGATCGAGATAAATTTGCCCCACGGTAATTAACCCGTGGGCGATCCAGCGTTTCCTGGCACTATCAGCGCGTAATTGGGGCGTAAATTGAGTACCCAAAGGTTCACCGTGGAGAATTCGCTCGATCTTCTCAGGGAATTGTCCGTGGGTGATTGCCGTCCGCACTCCGGCACTCGTCGCAATCCCAGCTGCGGCTATTTTCGTCACCATCCCACCCGTACCCCACTCTGAACCCTTGCCACCAGTCTGAATCTGTAATGCCGCTAAATCCTCTAATCGATCGATCTGGATGATTGGTTGAGCCTCAGGAAATTTACGCGGATCGGCAGAGTATAACCTGTCAACATCTGTGAGCAAAAATAGCCAGTCAGCATCGATCAAACTAGCTACTCGCGCCGAGAGCGTATCATTGTCACCAAATTTTAGTTCGTCTACGGCGACAGTATCATTTTCGTTGACGATCGGCATCACGCCGAGTCGAAATAGCTCCTGAAAAGTATTATAAGCATTGATATAACTGCTTCGCCTGTCCAGATCGCCCCGCGTCAACAGAATTTGGGCGACAGGCTGCTGATGTTCCCGAAACATATCGTCGTACACGCGCATGATAATCCCTTGCCCAACTGCTGCTGCTGCCTGCTTGAGGGCGATCGTTTTCGGGCGTTCGGTTAGTCCTAGTCGTGCTGCGCCAACTCCAACTGCACCAGAAGATACTAAAACAATTTGATAACCTTGGGTGCGTAAATCAACAATAGTTTCAACTAAAGCCGCGATCGTTGCTAGCGCCAATCTGCCATCACTACGAGTCAGACTCGATGTGCCAATTTTTATAACTAGGGTCTGAGACATAGTGGGGATCGGCGCATAATAGCTGGGGATCGATGCTTTCGGTAGTGGAGTCAAAATATCTAATCTAGATTAAAAGACCACCTACAAAACTATTCAGAGCGCTATCTACCTATTTTGTGGCAGCTAACGCTCTGAAAATTTATATGTTTTATATTATGTTTAGAGTCTTTATATTTGCTGACTCCATTTCCAATAAAATAATAATGCCAGATATTTTTGAGCATCCCGCTTTTCTTAATGATTTATTTATATTTCGAGATATTGAAGATTTGTGATGTAACATCAAGATTTATTTCTTGACCGTAAAAGAAACTCCAAGTAGTCTAGCGATCGCAAACTCAATCTGGCGGAGGAAGTTAAAACCGAAGGTGGAATCCTTACTCACAATTGGCTCAATCAGGATCGTGAACATCCCCAATCGGTTACCAGCAAGGACATCTGTAAATACGCGATCCCCAACCATCGCGACTCGTGCGGGTTTAATATTCATCGCCTCAACTGCTTGGCGCAGCTTCCGGCGGGATGGTTTCGCAGCGCTGAGGAAATAAGGTAGCGATAAGCTATCGGCGATTGCCCCAATCCGCACTTGACTAGGATTATTTGTCACCAGCCACAGGGGGGCAATCTGTCTAATTTGTTCGATCCACAGCGTCAGTTCTGGCTCAGCAGATCTACTCCCGATCGGCACAATGGTATCATCTACATCTAAAACTAAGCCTTCAATCTGATATAGAGCTAAAATTTCAGGAGTCAGATCGAGCACTGAGCCGCCTAGTACTAAGTCAGGCTGTAGCATGGGAAATAATTTCATGGGAAAAGAGGGTAGGGGATGCGGGCAAGGGTTAGATTGAATAGATCTTAAACCTAAAGTCTAAAGCCTAAAACCTCAATAAAAACACTCTGTAAACATTATCGCTTACAGAGTATTGTCCCACGATGTTGGATTGGGAGTTAGTTATTTTTTATTAGCATTACGCTGCTGACGAATTAAGTTAGTTGCCTTAACGTGCTCTGTCAGGGTTTTACTGAATACATGCGTTCCATCATACTTAGCGACAAAGAACAGCAAATCGGTACTGTCGGGATTGAGGACTGCTTTGAGACTGCCGATGCCGGGGCTAGCGATCGGCCCCGGCGGAATTCCAGCGTTCTTATAGGTATTATAGGGATTAGGTTGTCCGACTTGCGCAAAAGTTAGGGGTTTATCCGCAGTCTGCTTGATGCCCAAGCCATACTCTACGGTAGGATCGGATTCCAGCCGCATATTTTTAGCGAGTCTGGTGGTAAACACGCCTGCAATCAAAGGACGTTCGATCGGAATTACGGCTTCTTTTTCGACGATGCTGGACAGGCTTACCCATTGCAATAGACTAAGTTTTTGTCCAGCAGCTTTTTTGTACTCTGGTAGTGCGACTTGCTCAAATTGCTTGAGCATCTGAGTCACCACCCCTTTGGGCGTAATTGTCTCTTTGGGGACTTGATAAGTTTCGGGAAACAGAAACCCTTCTAAATGAGGAATACCCTCAGGGAGCCAAGGAAACTGATCTTTGGGAATTTCTTTGGTAGCAGCGATAAATTCAGCACCTTGAAACAAGCCTTCCTTTTCAAAGTATTCAGCCATCTGCTTGATGTTCCAACCCTCACGGATCGTAAATCCAGATTGGACTACTTTGCCCTCTAACAGTTGGGCGGCGACGACTGGCAGAGGTTTATTTGGGAACAGCTCATAAGTACCGCTCTGAGGTGATCCTTTACCCTGCTTTGCCTGCCAGCCTGTCCACAGCTTCCAAGCTAATTGGGACTTGATTACGCCTTTTGCTTCGAGTTCTTTGCCAATTGCCTGCCCTGATGTACCAGGTTTAACTTGAATCTGGATACTTTTCGCATTTGCATCGCTCACGGGTGCGGCAGTGATTCCATTCCACCACAACATCCCGCCACCAGCTAGAACTGCCAGTAAGCCAATTGGTGCCCCAAGGAATAACCACTTAGGAGTAGTTGGGCGTGATTTTGAGGGTGGTTTTCCAGATTTAGATTTCATCCAATAACATGTCTTCGAGCATTGGTTGGAGTTGTTCGGCTTCTTGTTCGGATAGGAGTGAGATTAGACCTTTTTCGTCGGCTTTGCCAAAGAATAGAAGTGGATCTACGGGAGTACAAATTGCATACTCTTGTTCTTCATTATAGAAGCGTGCCAAGATTTGAAATTCTTCTGGCTCAAGGGTATCATCTTCTTCATCGAGTTCGATCGTCACTACTTCGAGGGGATCTAGCGGTGGTAATTCACCGATCGCACTGAGTGTAAACGCTGTCCGCTTGAGGGCGAGATTTTGCTCAGACAGGACTGCATGAGCATCGGCAAAAATCCGATCGATCTCCTCTTCTTCCTCAACGGAGACTAGCTCCGTGATGTCATCATCTTCATCCCACGCAAAAATTTCAATCGGCGCATTTACTGGTAACAATAGCAGGTAGATCTGATTGTCGAGTTCAAGTTCACGCTCGATGTAACAAGGGAGTTCACGACCTAATTCATCAGTTAAGTTGACTAACTCAGCATCATCAAAATCTTCGGACTGGGGAGATGAGGACATGTAAAATAATTTTTAGTTAGATTTTTTGTGGTTGAGTCGAGCTTTGCTAACTCTGGTTCCCTTTCACGTAGAGATGATGCTAATGAGATTGGTAAATAAACCAACCGTTATCATACCACGCAATTGGCCAATCTCTGTAATCTAGCTATTGGATACTAGCGATCGCCAGTCGCAGCCAGTCTTCAATATTTTGACTTTTTACCATCAAACTATCTTGACTAATTGCTTGTAAAGCTTGTCTGATTTCATCATTTGTATAGCCCAAAGCTAACAGTGTCATCTCCACTTCTGCCTGCATGGTTGAATTCAAACTAGTCAATGGTAGTGACTCACTCAAGCCCGATGCAACCCGCCATTGTCCGAGTTTACTACGGAGTTCGAGGGCTAGGCGTTCGGCAGTTTTTTTGCCGACTCCTGGCGCAGTTGATAGACGTTGAATATTGCTAGTGACGATCGCGGACACAGTATCAGCTAGTCCTAGTTTATCTAATAATGCGATCGCCAGACTCGCACCGACACCACTGACACTAATTAATTGTCTAAATAAATCCCGTTCAGCAGCCGAGCTAAATCCATATAGCGACATTGAATCTTCCCGCACCTGCTGATGGGCGAATACCAGCAGTTCACGATCTAGCACTACTTCTAGGATCATCCGTTGGGGAATCTGCAATTCGTAACCGATGCCATTTACTTCTAGGATGAGGATCGATCGAGTATTCGTGGGAGTCTGGATTTGAATGGCGATGCCTTTGAGATAGCTAATCATTTAATTAATAAATTCTTTAAACCTAGTTCACCTTTCCTTTTACCACAACCCGACAATTGACCAAAAAAAACCTGACTTATCGAAATAAGTCAGGGTGCATCTACCACTCCTATATCCAGTCTTTGCCTGCCAAGATCAGGACGAAACCAATAGACTTCCTGTGAAAGTCAGGTATTGGGCTTTAGGCTTTAGGCTTTAGGCTTTGGGCTTTGGGCTTTAGGGAAAGATATGGAGGAAAACAGCGGTGCGCTTCGAGGAGGTTTGTCTTGTCTCGCTTCGATGTAGGTTTAATAGAAGATTAGCTGCCAAGAAAAAGCCCCAACTTACGCAAGGTAAGTCAGGGACGAATAATCAGGGTGCATCTACCACTCCTATATCCACATCCGCCCAGGTGCAATCAGGACGAAATCAAAAGTATTTAGCACCAAGAAAAAGCCCCAACTTACACAAGGTAAGTCAGGGACGAATAATCAGGGTGCATCTACCACTCCT
>JANNDQ010000626.1:0-2379 GCA_031387965.1 Chamaesiphon sp. OTE_75_metabat_567 | reverse complement strand
ACTTGTAAAGTGATGTCAATTTCGGCAAAACGTTCCTGAATATACCTTGCCTTGGTCGATCCAGGACCAGAAGAGAAACCATGTAGGTAAATATACATGCGCTAGTACTAATTGCTGACGCTATCACTTTAGCGCGAATCTCATCCTGTGCGCGCAGTGTCACGTTCTGAAAAAGGCTATCGGTTACGCACCAAATCAGTCCCTTCCCTAGACTACCCACATCACGACGGGGAAGTTTACATTATTTCCGTTCGACAGTATCTAACTCGGTTTGTTGGTGCAGATGATTTGGAAGACTCGATCAAGAGTATCTTTAGTACCAATGAGATTTATTACAATGTAATAAAATTTACTGAAAATTAATGTAAATAAATGATACAAGACTCTGTAGTGCCTAGCTGAAACTAGTATTTACCTATGTTATTACACGCTCAATCTCAAAGAGTTTTTGTTAGATTAGTAACACCCAAGCAAAGTCAGCGAGAACCATGCTATCCCTTGAAATGACGATCCAAAAAATCCAACAATTCCCCCTCGAACAACGAAATAAAGTGATTGAGTTTGTTGCGTTCTTGGAATTTCAATCTAATCAAGCTGCTCCCACCGAAACCAAGACAAAGCCTCAACACCCATCCTTTGCAGAAGCTGCTCATGAATTTATCGGTTGTCTAGATAGCGATATTGAAGATCTTTCCCATAATCCCCAATACCTAGAAGGATTCGGCAAATAATGAGTCGCTCGATTATTCTAGATACAGGGGTGTTAATTGCTTTCCTCATGCCCAAAGATAAATTTCATACCTGGGCAGTTTCCCAATTCTCTCAAATTACAGTCTCTGTAATTACTAGCGAAGCCGTTATCACAGAAGCCTGCTTTTTAGCCCAAAGAATTCACCACGGGCAAGAAACCATTTTAAAATTAATCAAACAAGGGCACATCACCATCCCCTTTGCCCTAAATCCAGAAATTGAAGCTGTAGAAAATCTAATGCAACGCTATGCTTCAGTCCCTATGTCTCTAGCTGATGCCTGTTTAGTCAGAATGAGCGAAATTCATGAAGATAGCTCTGTGCTTACATTAGATAGCGATTTCCGAATCTATCGCAAATACCGCAACCAAAATATTTCGGTCATCATGCCAGATCTATAGTTTAAGGCAAAGTGATTCCCGAAGTAATAATGTTCTATACGGCGATCGAGTTTCGTTATAACTTTATCATTTAGCTGAATTTGTTGAGATTTAGTTTACATGGTACTAGCTTTCCAAATATGATATTACATATTTTGTAACTGTTAGCCACAGGAGCGATCGATGTTAAATCCTCAAGCCCTTCAACTACTCCAACAGTATTTAGGTCAGTTTGCCACGACGGATGATTTTGAAGAGAAGATCGAGAGTATCTTTGGTACTAGGATCGGTAGTGCTGCGCTCCGTCAGCAGTGGTTGAATGGGGATTTTAGTCTGATTCCAGAGATGAGGATTTTGGCTAATGGCGAGTTGGGGACAGCGAATGGTGCTTATGCTGCTGATTTAGATGAGATTTTGGTATCTGGGGATTTTTTGGGACGGCATCAAGATGATGTGGCGGCTGTGGCGGGGTTATTATTGGAGGAAATTGGGCATAAGATCGATCGAGTGTTGAATGGTGGTGTGGATAGTTCTGGGGATGAGGGAGCAATTTTTCGCAGTTTGGTGACTGGGCAGAGTTTATCACCTGAGCTGTTGGCGGGATTGAAGACGCAGGACGATCAATCGACGATCTTGCTTGATGGTAAAGCTGTAGAGATTGAGAAGCAAGATTTTTTTGGTGATACTGGGGGGATTGTTACTAATGATTCGATCTCTGGTGGTGATGGTAATGACAACTTTAGTCCAGGTTTAGGGATCGATGTTGTTGGTGGTGGTGCCGGTATTGACACTCTAATTGTTGATTATTCAGCTAATGAAAATACAGGGACTAATCCTAAAGGAGTTAAAAGTGCAAGTATTTCGACCATGCAGGGTGTTGATACCACTCGAGGCTATACATTAGCATTTAAAGGTTCTGCTGGTGACTACGATCAAGTGAACCATAGCGGTATCGAACAATTAAATATTACTGGTACTAAGTATGATGACGCTTTAGATGGACGGAGTGGAAATGACATTTTGAAAGGGGGAGCTGGGAATGACTTGCTTTACTCGTTTAGTTGAGTAGACATTCTCGATGGTGGAGATGGAATTGACAAAGCAACACTATACATTTCCAGCACTAGTGGTAATAACTATCTCAACTTTACGCAAGCTAGTACTATCGCAGCTAATGGTACGCAATGGGTGTATCCCATTTTGGAAAAAAGTAGGAACGGAGCCATCACAAGTCAAAATAGAGAAGAAGT
>JANNDQ010000470.1:0-2904 GCA_031387965.1 Chamaesiphon sp. OTE_75_metabat_567 | reverse complement strand
AGTCCATGACTTTTGAGCACATCACAATAGTGCTCGGCATGTTCTTGGTTGCAGACGATGACTAGAGCCATCTCATTCTGATGTGCTTCCATCATCACTTCGATCGCACTAGTTTCGGACATGTTGGGAATTGTAGTAATTAGGGTGTGAACTACATGTTCCATACTATTATGGTCGTCGTTGTGGAGTAGCACGCGATAATTTGGCGCGAGCTTACGGGAAGTTGAACGTTTTTCAATGGTTTCAACAGACACGCTCTAACTCTCTTTTAATCAAAATGGATAACTTCATCTATTATGCCGCAACCAGAGTGTGATTTGCTGGGGATCTGGAAAATGTCTAAGATAGTAGCTAAAGAGACCTATTATCCCCACCTGCAATGACCACTACTACGCCGATAATTTCGACTCAGCCACTTCCTGGTCAGTATTGGGAATGGCGGGGAGAGCGAATCTACTATGTTCAGGCTGGAGCAGCTAGATCTGGACGACCACCGTTACTATTGATTCACGGTTTTGGCGCATCTACAGACCATTGGCGCAAAAATATTTCTGAACTTAGCCAAGAATTTCAGGTCTGGGCGATCGATCTAATCGGCTTTGGACGGGCAGCAAAACCAGCTTGGACCTATAGTGCAAATCTGTGGCGAGATCAATTGTATGATTTTATTACTGAAGTCATCGGTGAGTCTGTTGTTCTAGCGGGTAATTCGCTCGGTGGCTACTCAGCTTTGTGCGTTGCTGCTGGCTATCCCGAAGCTGCCGCTGGACTGATTCTGCTCAATAGTGCTGGCCCATTTACTGATAGTACTCACCCGAAAGAACCAAGTCCAATCCAGAAAGTTTTGAGCAAGGGGATTACAAGCATTCTCCGTCATCCACTCGGAAATTCGCTGCTGTATAAATTTGTCCAGCGCAAGACATTTATCCGCAATACGCTCAAGAAGGTGTATGTAGACCAAAGTGCGGTGACACAGCAATTAGTCGATGAGATCTATCGCCCTTCCTGCGATCCAGGCGCACCCCAGGTATTCGCTTCAGTTTTTAGCAACCAGCAGGGGGAAAAGGTAGATATATTATTGGGTCAAATGCAGTGTCCGCTGCTGATGCTCTGGGGTGAGCGCGATCCGTGGATTGATGCCCGTCAGCGCGGTGCAAAATTTCGGGAATATTATCCTCAGCTCCAGGAATACTATCTCGAAGCTGGTCACTGTCCTCATGATGACGTTCCGCTTCAGGTAAATGCGCTAGTTCACAATTGGGTGAAGGAATATTGTCGAACTTCGACTTAGTTTGGCTCAGTCAGCGGTTGAAACCGCCGCTCATGCTGCAAAGTCCGCCGTCTTGAAAAGGTGCTCTACTTGGGGAAACCCCAAGACCGCACTTTTCGCTACGCGGACTACGGTTCGGTTAAACCAATATGTGTGGCAGTTTCAGTCTATCGTATTGGCACAACCCCGACTTGTTTAAAAGTCGGGGTTATTTGTTGATTTGCGATCGAGATCCACCTAAACTCGTTGTCTTATCACGAACATTTGCTAATCCATCAAGCAAGATAGAAGTAAGTCAAAATCTAAACATCGGAGCATAATAAAACTAGTGAAATTACTTAGAAGATTAGATCGAATTTTGCTCAGATACTGAGCACTAGTAATCCCACTGATGGAATTCAGGCAGGTCTGAGTTTAAACTCGATGAGTCGGAACGAATAAGTACTTGATTCAAATTAATTGAACTTGAGTAACCGAAAAATCAATGAGGGATAGGTAATCACTATCTGCGGGTCGAACTAATTGGTGTTGGTGTTTAGACTGCTGCTTGTGGGTAATCTAGATAGACAATTAAAATTTCCAACTAAATGATGTCCGAATAGATACATTTCTACAGTACGGCTAGTTTTCGTTCAGTTTGGACGATCTCCAATCTCGATCATTAGTTTTTTTGCTAACTCTAAACTAGTGTCTGGCACTTGCCGCAATCTAAATATTAACTCTTAATTAGAAAAGTGAAATGACTACCGTTTTAGAATGCGATCTGAAGCACCATAGTTTACAATTACTGCGAGAATATCAACAAACTGGCAAAGCAAGACTGCGGAACCAGATTGTAGAACTCAACTTGGGACTAGTGCGGAAGGAAGCACACTACTGGACGAGCCAATGTCAAGAAACCTATGACGATCTGCTCCAAGTCGGGAGTATTGGTTTAATTAATGCGATCGCCAAATTTGAGATTGAGAAGGGCTGTGCATTTAGTACCTTTGCAATTCCCTACATTCGGGGGGAAATTCAACATTATTTGCGGGACAAAAGTTCTGTGCTCAAAATGCCCCGCCGCTGGTTTGCGATCATCCAGCAGGCGATTGGTATCACCAAAGAACTACAAATCAAGCATCAACGCCAACCCACAGAAATCGAAGTCGCCGCAGAATTAGATATTCCCGTGATTGAGTGGCAAGAGATCAAAATGGCGTATCAAAACCGCCAGCCAGTAAGTCTCGATTGTCCAGTTGGCGATGAAGAAGCTCATAGCTTAGGCGATCTATTACCCGATCGACATTACCAGAGTTTTCAACTTTCTCAGGAAGATCGGCTCCGCGTTCAACAGAGCTTGATTGCCCTCGAACAGCACACTCGTCAGATTCTAGAATTTGTTTTCCTCCACGATCTCACCCAAAAACAAGTTGCCGAGCGGATGGATATCAGTGTCATCACCGTATCTCGCCATGTCAAAAAAGGACTAAACGTCCACAAAGTGATGTTAGTAAATAATGATGCCTGAGCGATATTGCGATCGAAGTTTTGGGTAATCTAACAATAGAGACCCGATTGCAACTGCAATTCGGCAGTAAACATTTAGTCATCCTGACTGTTATCACCGCTATATATAAATATTCAGGGAAACG
>JANNDQ010000517.1:0-1796 GCA_031387965.1 Chamaesiphon sp. OTE_75_metabat_567 | reverse complement strand
GCTTGTATCGCTACGATACGACGCTAATGGCGATGGGGTTCAAAGCAGGTGATGCAGTAACGCTGATTCTGGGTATCCCCGTGCTGATCTTCTCTCTGTTGCTCTATCGGCGCGGCTCTGTAAGGGGTGGATTATTGTTGGCGGGTACACTAACTTATTTTCTGTACAACTATGGTTCAATAGCGTTTGGAGCAGCTTACAACCAGCTATTTCTCGTCTATGTCGCGCTGATGTCTGCCAGCTTATTTGGGCTAATCCTGACATTAATGTCTTTCGATCTGGCGATGTTGCCCGCCCACTTTTCTCCTAACTTGCAGCGCAGGAATATTGGCATTTACTCGATCGTGTCTGGGATAGTGTTGCTGTTAATCTGGCCATGTTCGAGCATTATCCCCGCACTAATTGAGGGCAAAGCACCGCCAGAAGTGTGGAGCTATACCACTGTAATTACCTATGCGATCGATATGGGCATTGTTGCACCTGCGCTGATTGTCGCTGGCGTAATGCTGCTGCACCGCAACCCTATAGGCTACTTGCTTTCATCTACGCTGCTAGTCTTTACAGTGATACTCGGAACCAATCTGCTGACTGCTGGCACGATCCAAATGTTAGCCGGCTTCATAAATATTCCACAGTTTATCGGATTTGTGGCTTCCTTTGCGATCCTGACACTGTATGCGCTCTGGTTTACGTTGGCACTTTTTCGTAATCTCTCGGATGGAATCTCTCATGAAGCATAAATGCGCTTATGTGTAGACCCACAACCCTGTCAGTTTACACATAAGCTGAAATATTAGTGACGAAATATCAGCATTTTGAGCAAGCAAACTTACATATAACGTGAAATTAGTAACCAATAACGTGAAATTTTAGCACTTTAAATACTCATAAGCTGAAATTTTACTATATAATTGATTCTCAAAGTGCTCAACACCTTACGATATCTGAGGAGAAGGTTTGTAAGCTCACGCTGATAGTGCCAACGATCATCATGTGCTTAACGCCATATGGCATCTAAGGTGATTTTAGGGCGGAGTCCAGATTGCTTGACAGCAAAGGGTTTCTCCGAACTATTACAAGCACATGCCAATATCATACCAATTTTACAGAATATTGAGGCACTAACTTCATAAATATCGACTTGGAACCTGTGACATGCTTGCTTTTCAGCAGTTGCAAGCACCTGTCGTAATAAAATACGAACTAAATCCTTGCAGAGTAACGGTTTACAGCTTTTTCCAGAAATTAAATCCAAACACCTGGAGATGCTTGCAAAAAATGATTCTACCTTCTAATAATCCTCCTCTCATACATTGACAGCCAATCAAGATCGGGTAGCGAAGTTAAAGAATCTTTCGTTGCCGAAAATAGCATACTTTTAGTCTTGCTAGGAGCATGACGATCGATCTCAGCAGTTAAGCTAACAGCACCAGGTTCTTGTTCGAGATTTGATTCAAGCGACACGAACCAATGAGAGGGAATGGGTTCGTCGAGACAATCGATTCGATCGAATAGGTAGTTATTGTCACCTGCAAAGGGTAAACCATAGCGCGGGCGATTTTCTTCACCTGATAGTCCTTGCTTAACTCGCGATATTAATGTCGGATCGGCGATTATTCCGAGCATCATATCTAGATCGACGATCGTTTCGCGGTGAGTAGGCTCAATTCCGTATTTGCTGCCATGTGTTTTTGTCTTATGCTCTTTACCGCTGGCACCAACTGGATAGTTGTGCATATGTTGCAACAGAACACTTATTTCACTTGCATTACCTGCGACTCTACCAAAAGCCAGCT
>JANNDQ010000516.1:0-2885 GCA_031387965.1 Chamaesiphon sp. OTE_75_metabat_567 | reverse complement strand
AATTTTCAATTAAACGCTAGTTTTGATAAGTGACTAATTTGGCATCAATTAAATTAGCAGGATTATTTGGAGACCTAATCTGAACATCTCTGATTTCTAGGTTATTGATTTCCTCTGCCATTTTCATGAGCGTCTCAAGATCGACTTGAGGAAAAGAATGATACTTCTCAAGTGTCAGGATGGCAATTACTTGCAAATTAGCTTTTTCATTGTAATTAATATTCAGATAATCATAAACATTAACAGGATTAGAAATTCCCCACATCCCCCTGATTCTTAAATAAGTTATCCCTAAAGGATCTACTTTGTTGACCCTACCTAATTCCTTTGTTTCAGAAAATTCAACAAAAGGAATTTCACCTACTCCTTTGCTAATCGTATCCTTAATTCTTTTATATACTTGATTGTCGGCTGCGTAGCAATCACCACCAATAAACCACAAACGTTTTAATTTCTTCTGCTGTACAACCCCGATAGCATAGAGTAAATCCTTAGTCCATTCACCTCCATCGACCGCTCGACAATCTTTTGTAATCATCGGATCATTAGCAAAGAGCTTTGATTTAGGGTAAGAACTATTAAGAGGAATTTCTGATTTGAATGACTCAAGTTTCTTCACTTCTATTGCATCACCATCTCTAATAATCAAATCTGGTGGATTTTTTGGATTACCTAAATAAGAAAATACTTGCGAATACTTCTTCACTCGAATACTTTCTTGACTTTCACCTAGTGTCTCAGCAAAAATATCTGCAATGAATGCTTCAAGAGAATCACCCATGTTATTAACTCTGTTCTTACCTTTGCTACGATCTTGTAAATCGGAGATTGAATTTTCAACTAAATGACTAATTACTTTTATTAAATTTGTCACTGAACTATAGTCTGATTGATTGTTCGATTTTGATCTAAAAGATATTTATACTCGTTTATTTATCTCATCGTCACAAATTCTTCAGCCGAACTAGGATGAATCCCCACAGTGGCATCAAAATCTGCTTTAGTTGCGCCCATTTTCACCGCAATTGCTACACCTTGAATAATTTCTGCCGCATGATCGCCGACCATGTGCGCACCCAGGACTCGATCGGTAGTAGTATCTACTACTAGCTTCATCAGCGTTTTTTCCTGTTTGGCGGGGAGGACATAGTACATCGGGCGGAAACTGCTGCGATAAACTTTGATGGCATCGCCATGCAGTTCGCGGGCTTCTTCTTCGGTTAGTCCGACGGTTGCAGCTTCAGGGGTGGTGAAGATGGCGGTAGGAATATCGGCATAGTTCATTGTGCGAGGTTTATTCCCAAACACAGTATCAGCAAACGCCCGACCTTCATTAATTGCGACAGGCGTAAGCTGGATATTGTCGGTACAGTCGCCGACGGAGTAGATATTCTCGACATTTGTCTGGCTATTAGTATCTACCAGGATTGCGCCATGATGAGTTTTGACATCGACATTTTCTAGTCCTAAATTAGCTGTATTGGGTTTGCGTCCGAGTGCGGCTAAACTTACTGCATCAGCAAGAATTGTCGATGTGCCATCTTTAGTAGTTACTGTAACGCTGACCCCATTGTCGGTCTTCTCGATCGACAAATCACAAGCATTATTAATAATCTTCACGCCATGATGGATCATCCCTTCCTGAACTGCCGATCGCAAGTCACCGTCAAAACTGCGTAAAATCAGATCGGGTCGAATAATCTGGGTAACTTCTGTGCCCAACCCATTCAAAATACAGGCAAACTCACAGCCAATATAACCAGCACCCAAAATTACCATCTTCTTAGGTTGGGTGGGTAAATCAAAGATATCATCAGAGACGATCGCGTGTTCGATGCCAGGAATATCAGGGCGCACAGGTACACCGCCAACTGCAATCAAAATTTTATCAGCAGTGACAGTGCGATCGCCGACTTGTAGCGTATGATGATCGATGAACTTCGCTCGATCGTGCAAAAATTCTACCTTGGAATTATCCAGCATTCGCTGGTAAATGCCATTGAGACGGGTGACTTCACCATTGACAGCTGTCATCATCTTCGGCCAGTCTAACTGGCTCTTGACTGCGCTCCAGCCATAACCTTCCCCATCAGTAAACAGTTCGGGAAAGTGGGAAGCATACACCATCAGTTTTTTAGGAATACAGCCGCGATTGACACAAGTACCGCCGAGTCTATCGTATTCAGCAACGCCTACTTTCGCACCGTATTCTGCGGCACGTCTAGCTGTCGCAATCCCACCGGAACCGCCACCAATTACGAATAAGTCAAAATCGTAGCTCATATTCTCTATTTCCTGTGGTTCTTAATACTTACCCGAATGTTGAGGCGGTTCAGTGGGCTAATCCCTGGTAGGTGATTAGCCCACTCTTTAACTATTTACTTTTCAAGTAAGCCAACATGGTATCAACATCGGAAACTTCAAAAGGATCAGTTTCGCAGTTATCTTCATAACCAGCTTCTGCAAAAATCTTCTCAACTTTGCCATCATTAATGACCATCGAGTAACGCCAAGAACGCATCCCAAAGCCCAGGTTGGACTTTTCAACCAACATCCCCATTTTACGGCTAAATTCGCCGTTACCATCGGGTAGCAATTTGACGTTTTTTACGCCCATATTTTTGCCCCATTGATACATTACGAACGCATCGTTGACGGACAGACAGTAGACTTCATCTATACCTAATCCTTTGATTTCCTCATAGGCTGCATCATAACCAGGTAGGTGGCTGGTAGAGCAAGTAGGCGTAAATGCGCCAGGAAGAGAGAAGATCACAACTCTTTTACCCGCAAAGATATCTTGGGTCGTTACATCTTGCCATTTGAAAGGATTGTCACCACCAATGGATTCATCGCGAACGCGAGTTTTGAAAACAACACTGGGC
>JANNDQ010000492.1:0-2626 GCA_031387965.1 Chamaesiphon sp. OTE_75_metabat_567 | reverse complement strand
ACAAATACCAGCAGCAGTAAAAAAGCTCCTGTTAGTTCAAACAGCAGCGTTGTGGCAATAATTGATTGGAGAATTTGGGTACTACCCTGAAGTGCGCGGCGATCGAGTGCCTGTTGAATAGCAATTTTGTCTTTTAGCCCGAATCTCCTACCTAGCAACAGCAATAAAAAAGTTGTCACTGTCATGTAGCCCAAGCCGCCGATCTGGATCAGCAGCATAATTACCAACTGCCCAAATCGGGAAAAATGAGTGGCAGTATCGACGACCACATGTCCTGTAACACAAACGGCGGAGGTAGATGTAAACAATGACACGATCGGGTCATTCCACTGCCCGCTTGTCGTTGATAATGGCAGCATTAACAGCATTGCGCCAGTCAATATGACTGCAAGAAAACCCAGACAAATAGTACGAGAAACTGTCATTTCGATTTTGGAGTTTGGGTGCTTCGCGGATCGAGAAGCCAGAAGACATCTCTTTGACTCCGAGAAGTTGGGGAAGCTTGCCTAATTTTATCCTGAAAAGTCTAATTTTCAGCATTTTTACCCTAGCCTCAAATTTACTCGATCGACATTAGCCACAACTCAATACGGAATCAAGTCTGCACTGAAATTGGGCGTTGCTTCATACCTGAATTCAGCAACACCTTAATTACGATAATTTGGATCGATCCAACAGCGGGGTAAATTCTCACCAGAAGCAAAGGTTAGATCTTGCTTGGCAAAAGATTCAGGATCTTGTTCTTCCTCGCCTTCTTGAATTCGCCCTTCAATTTCCTGTTTGAGCGGATTGAACAGAGTTTCAAGATCTTTAATTTCGATGAGAGTAGCTGAACTTTTATTTTGAAGAAACATGGTGAGTGAGGGGTATAAGGAGTAAGTTAATTTTGTGAACCAGTGCGATGGTTTAAGGTGTCTAAATATTGACGTAGCTCGGCGATCGCTGTCATGATCTCGATCGGTTGCCACCGACTTGAATAGTGATGTTTGTGGTGCTGAGTGACTTGAGCGACTAGTTTGCCAAACGTTGGCTGCTGGTGCAGTTCAGCGAATAGCCACTGGGTAGAGATGCCTAATTTACCAGCGAGTGGATCTACCTCAGTCAGCGACAGCGGCGATCCAGCTGATAATCTCTGCCATAGCGATCGCAATTTCCGCCGCGATTTGAACCAATGGATCATCGCCGCAGCAGATTCGACTTGGAAAGTAGAATCTTCAGACATTTCCGTCCATTTGCGGAGTTGGGCGGCTAGCCCTACAGGCGAACGTCCAGATGCTCTCGCAGAGGTGGTTACCTGCACCAGGGGGCTATGGCGAAACCGCGCATCGACACGGAGTAGAGCTTGATAAAAAGCTTCGTCCTCCGGCGTTCTAACGGGTGGAATCCCACCAGCTTTGGCATACATCTCAGCGGTGACGGCTAGACTCGCCCCATAGTGCTGATAGTGACGCGGGAGCGGATCGTAGGGATCTGGATCGAGATGAAACTCGATCTGCGCCAAGAGCGAGCGATAGCCAACCTCTTGCAAAAAGCAGGATTTTGCTTGAGGATGTAGAGCATTACGGCTCTGTCGATCGGTCAAAATTCGCCCGCCGACAGCATCTGCCCCAGCACCAATCTCCGCCAAAGTTGCTGCAATCCAAGTGGTTGAAACCTCGGTGTCACCATCGGTTGAAGCAATAATGCCTCGATTCCGGTTCAGTCCAATTAGCCGCAGATAGGCTTGATCCATCAGTAGCTTGCGGACATGACCGATATATGCTCGATCGGATGGTAAAGTAATCTCTGCCACATGTACAGCCAGACGTGGATGTTCTTTGGCAAACTGACGCGCAATTTGGGCGGAATCATCAACGCAATTATTCGCCAGAATAATTATTTCATAGCGCGACGGGCACAAGGGCTGTCCTGATAAGCAAGTCTGATTGGCAAATGCAGCCAGGTTGTGACTTAATGTCTGCGCCTCGTCTTTGACTGGAATAATTACGCACAGCTCACACTGCTGGAGCGGTGGGGTACGAATCAAATGCTGATAGGAATTTAGCTCCCGAACAGATTGAATAGTCATGTTGTTTGAATGATCTATTCAACTGGTTAGCTATTTTTGCGGGCGCTGCGTTCGATCTTTTCAGCTTCCTCACTGGCGTTCTGTTTCATATCGCCGACTGCTGACTTAACATCCTCTTTAAATGACTTAGCGTTTTCCTTGAGGTTACCAAATCCCTTGCGAGTCCCTTTAGCGACATCATCGGCGGTTTCTTGAGCCGATCGATTCACACCTTCAACAGCATCCTCAGCTCTTTCATTAATTCCTTTTCGATCGAATTGTTTCTGAAGTTGCTTGAATGGATTAGTGTTTTTATTCTCTAGTCTTTTGGCTTGGTCGATTAATTGTTCCGCTTTAGCTTTGGCGGCTGAAGTATCTACGCGCGGATCGACATCAGTATAATTATTCATGCCTCCAGTCGCTGGGACGATCGGCTTGTACAGCTCAGTCACCTTACCATTTGTGGGATTGTTCACAGTTGGTTTAGTAGCTGCATTATTGCCGTTACAGGCGGTAGTAGTGACTACTAAAAAGATCGCTGCCAGACTTAATACAGCTTTGGCAAGCGATCGGAAGTCA
>JANNDQ010000466.1:0-1818 GCA_031387965.1 Chamaesiphon sp. OTE_75_metabat_567 | reverse complement strand
ATTTTGCGATCTGCTAACAGCTTTACGGCTTCTGGCAGAGGGGTGTCAGGCGTAACAGTCAAAACATCAGCAGTCATCCAACTAGCAACAGTTTGTGACATGATTTACCTCACAGTTATAACTGTATAATCTTAGATTATTCGATCGTAAAGAGTTACTTGATATTCTTTACCTTTTTATTGTAATTAAATAAACAATCATTACTCCAAAAGATCATAATCTCTTCAACATGATTTAGGGTGAAGACATTCACATGTCTTCACCCTAAAACCTAAAACCTAAAGCCTAAACTAAGCAGCGACAAATTTCATCGAGATCCCGTTCATACAATACCGTAATCCAGTTGGCTTGGGGCCATCTTCAAAAACGTGTCCCAGATGTCCGCCACAACGACGACAGTGGACTTCTGTGCGAGTCGAAAATAGTGACTTGTCTACGGAAGTTGCGATCGCATTAGGGATCGGATCGTTGAAACTCGGCCAGCCAGTGCCACTATTGAATTTAGTGTCAGAGACAAACAGCGGTAAATCGCAGCCAGCACAGACAAATTGACCCTTGCCATATTCTTTGTCGAGAATACTGGTACCAGCCCGCTCGGTGCCATGTTTGCGCAGTACGCTAAACTGCTCGGGAGTTAGAAGTGCTTTCCACTCTTCATCCGTTTTGGTAATTTCAAATTCGCCTTGTGTCTTTGCCATTGGAGGTTTCTTTAAGGATAAAAAATAAAGTCCGCCAGCCGCACCAATCGGTAACAGCGCAGCTGATAATAGAGTTCTTCTTTGCATCTTGTCAGTGTCGTCAAGATTATCTGGGAATCACTTTTATTTTAACAATTATTTGGGGATTAGGCTTTGGGCTTTAGGCTTTAGGCTTTAGGTTTAAAACTTATGAATCTCCTAACCTCTTTACAATACCGATCGACCTAGATAGGATTGCAATACTTCTGGTATGGTAATTGTGCCATCTGGTTGCTGATAGTTTTCGAGAATTGCTGCCATCGTTCTACCGATCGCTAGTCCTGAACCGTTGAGAGTATGGAGAAACTGTGTACCTTTTTTACCTGTTTCTTTGAAGCGAATATCACCACGCCTTGCTTGAAAATCATTGAAATTTGAGCAACTGGAAATTTCTCGATATTTACCAGCCGAAGGTAGCCACACTTCTAAGTCATAGCATTTCGCCGCACTAAAGCCGATATCTCCGGTGCAAAGTTCCAGAACTCGATAAGGTAGTTGTAAAGCCTGGAGGATAGCTTCTGCATCCCGCACGAGGGCTTGATGCTCTTGCTCGGACGTGTCGGGATGCACAAATTTAACCAGCTCAACTTTGTTGAACTGATGGAGCCGAATCAAGCCGCGTGTGTCGCGCCCGGCACTGCCAGCTTCCCGACGAAAACAGGGAGTATAAGCGCAGTGATGAATTGGGAGCTGATCACTATTAAGGATTTGTTCGCGATAGAGATTAGTAACCGGAACTTCGGCAGTAGGAATTAACCAGAGATCGTCTTCGGCACACTTGAAACCGTCTTCGGCAAATTTGGGCAGTTGCCCAGTTGCCGTCATTGAGCCGCTATTGACGAGCAGTGGTGGGCTAACTTCAGTATATCCGGCTGCAATCTGTCGATCGAGCATGAAGCTAATCAAAGCACGTTCCAGGGCAGCCCCAGCCCCAATCAGTGTCACAAATCTACTCTGTGCAAGCTTTGCACTGCTCTCGAAATTTAAAATCCCCAATTTTTCGCCAATTTCCCAATGGGGTAAAATTGCGGCATTAATAGGAATATATTCATCGCCCCATTTGCGCAGTTCGACATTTTCA
>JANNDQ010000429.1:0-4799 GCA_031387965.1 Chamaesiphon sp. OTE_75_metabat_567 | reverse complement strand
TTCATTGTCCGTTATAACCCCACCCTGCAACTCGGATCGATCGGGTTTAGGCTCAATGATTTTAATTGGGATGGAGTAACACCTGGTTTTTAGATCGCTATATTAATTTTCCATCTTTATGAATCCCCGCCAGTTAGTATTGTTTGCGCTAAAAGATCTGGAGACTGGTAGCTATACAGATGTGGTAGTTGATCGATTATTAAGTAAATTTGAATTATCAAATGTCGATCGACATTTATTTACCGAACTAGTTAATGGCATTATCCGCCGGAAGCGATCGCTAGATGCGATCATCGATCAATTAGCCAAGCAGTCAGCCCATCGTCAGCCACCCGATCTCCGCCAATTATTAAGATTGGGATTATATCAACTCCGCTACCTCGATCGGATTCCCGATTCGGCAGCTGTCAATACAACTGTAGATCTAGCTAAAACTAACGGCTTGACTGGTTTAGCTGGAGTAGTCAACGGCATCTTGCGGCAATATATTCGCCGCCAAAATCAGCAAGAGGAAGTACTAGAACTACCGATCGATCCAGTTAGTCGATTAGGTGTTTTATATAGCTTTCCTGACTGGTTAGTCGCCCAGTGGATCGCTGAATTAGGCATAGTTGAAGCTGAACAATTATGTCAAGCTTTTAATCAATCCCCAAGTATCGATCTACGGATTAATAGTCTCAAACTTGATCCTACTAATGACCAAAATCTCTCCCAAACAGTCAAATTAGAACACCAACGTACTAAACTAATCGATCTATTTCAAACTGCTGGTGTTGAAGCTATTCCCATCCCCAATTTGCCCCAAGGATTGAGATTTGTCGGTAATTCTGGCGCAATTAATCAATTACCTGGCTACCCGACAGGATTGTGGACAATTCAAGATAGTAGCGCCCAACTTGTCACTCACTTACTCGATCCCCAGCCCCATGAAGTAATTATTGATGCCTGTGCTGCACCAGGTGGCAAGACAACGCATATTGCCGAATTAATGGGTGACACGGGACAAGTTTTTGCCTTAGATCAGACAGCTTCACGGCTGAAGAAAGTCCAGCAAAGTCTCGACAGACTCCAGCTTAATTCAGTAAAAATTCTCACTGGTGATAGCTGTGGATTTAGTGAGTTTATAAATACTGCCGATCGAGTATTATTAGATGCGCCCTGTTCGGGATTGGGGACACTACACCGTCGGGCAGATGCTAGATGGCAAAAGACACCTGAGCAGATTCAAGAGCTAGCCCAGCTTCAAGCTAAGTTACTTGCCAATACTGCGACGTGGGTAAAGCCTGGGGGAGTATTAGTATATGCCACTTGTACCGTTTGCGCGATCGAAAATGAGGACATCATTCTCCCGTTTTTAAAAACTCATCCCGACTGGAAAATTGAGCTACCACCCGCTGATTCACCCCTAGCTAATTTAGTCAGCGATGCTGGCTGGATCAAAGTCTGGTTGCATCGCCAACATATGGATGGCTTTTTTATGGTGAAGCTGCGGCGTAGTATCTAATCTAATCATAATTATTCTTAATAATGTGAGTTTCTCTCTTCGGAGAGGCTCACGTTCAATCAGTTAAAGATCACAAATTCACAAAAAAAGTCGGACGATGAGACGATGCTCATCAATCCGATCTGCCGATCCTTAATTTTTAGAGAGGAGAACACCAACTCAATGACTAGTTCTAATTCCCATCCAGACCGAAGAGTGGATGCAATTCGTACCATCAAGTTATCTAAGATTTTTTACTAAATCTCTGCTAGGTAACTATCTGCTTGTTATCAATGAACTGAAGTGATACATCTACTATATACATATTGAGAAATAATGTCAATATGTATTGAGAAATTATATCAACAATTTTTTAGACTTTCGATCTTTTCAATACTCTTAACTTCTAAACAGCCGACTGTAAAGGGTTTCATGCTGCATACTTGCGAGAGACAATCCCCAACTACAGGCGTAGAGATCGTCATCAGCCAGCGTAGGTATCATTTGGGCTAGGAGATCGATCTGGGGCTGGAGCTGCCATAATAGCTGTTGCCCTGCTGTTTGTCCGAGGGGAATCAATTTTACGCCAGCGCCAATTAAATTTGTCGCCCAGCTGTGTAAATAAGCGGCAATGGTTGCCTGTCGTTGGCATATCCGCTCCTGCGGAGAATCTATTTGCCAAGCTTGGGCAACAACTCCAAAAATAATCGCATAATTGTATGGCGGGGTAATCGGGGCGATTAATGCGGCAATTGAGGGTGTTAATTCGATCGCTAGTTTCGCCAGAGAGCCGCCCATTTGCCAGCTTTGGAGCCGCAATTCTTCAGTTTCTCGTGCGGCTGAGAGCCACTGATTCCAATACTGCAATTTTGTGGTGTCGCCCTCGCTTCCGGCTAGATATGCTCGATCCATCATCGCTGTCTCGATCCGAATTGCCCCAAATTCTAATTCTCGATCGATCCAAGCTTGGAGTGTGACTCGATCATTAATTATCCCCTGGGAAATCAGACTCTCTAGTCCCTCCGAATAACTATAGCTACCCACAGGCAACAGCGGGCTAGCCAACTGTAATAATCTTAATAGTTGAATGTGGTCTGTCCGTTGTAAATTCACCCTACCTTAATAGACTTCCTCCGAAAGTAAAAACATCATCCTTTTTCAGATTGCTTTCTTGCCTTGCCGCCCCTAAAGCCTAAAGCCTAATGCCTAATGATGACTATAAGCACCACCTTGCGGACAAAATGGGGCAACTTCAGCAATTACTTGTAAACCTAATTGTGTCAACATCCCCGCCAAGACAGGATCGGGAATCAACCGCAGATAGCTTGGTGTTATTTCCAGGCTGACGTGGCGATTGCCCAGATGATAAGCGGCACGGAGTAAATTAATTGAGTCACTACTAGTTACCGTCAAAACTGGCTCTGGTTTAGCACTGACTTTGACGAGAATATCACCAGCCTCAGTAGTGAGTAAATCGCCGTCTTGAAGGGTAGTCCCACGTGGTAGTTGCAGTTGAACTGGAGTTTTGTCTTCAGTAATAAAGCTATAGCGGCTACGAGTGCGCTCTTCGGCTGTCAAGCGGAGGATGAGCGGTGGAGATGAATGGTGGTGATGCAGCCTTTTGCTAAGTACGATCGCTGTTGGAGACGACGATTCATTCGACACGGTAGATTTGACCTGAGTGAGATGATAGTTGCTATTATACGATCGTGATTGTGATACTTCGCTTAATTTCGCCTAATTCATGAAGCTCCGCACACGCGATTGCAGCTGCGGATTAGATCTAACAGATTGGGTAATTTGATTAAATCTTTCGATACTCAATCCTTTGCTTGCGGCAATAGTTTCACATTGATTGCAATATCTCACAAATAAAGATTTGGCTTCGCTATTAAGACTATCCATTGTGCTGGGCTGATTGCAGACTAGGTTTGGTAGTGTGCCACCGCTACTTGCCCTAACTTGAGCTAGTGTTGACTGTCGAATTGGCTCGATTTGCATTAGTGCAGCCGCATAGTTACGCAGATCTGCATCGCTAAATTCATCTGCTCGGGCTGAGCTGCTAAAAAAAGCACTCGGTTGCTGGGTAAAATCTGGGATCGTACCGCTTGCCAGCCCCAAGCATGTGGCGATAGTGCCGAGGATGAATGAGCGAGATAAACGGTAAAAGTTAGTGTGAGTGTGTGAAGTTGTCATATGACTAGGGGTTAAGCCAATCGAATGCCGTTGGCACGCTATGCGAACGCCATTGGCACGCTATGCGAACGGGTGTTGGTATAAGTTACGATCTACTTGAAGTGTTTGATACCTGATAAGTTCCTGAATTAGGTATTAGGTATTAGGCTTTGGGCGTTAGGATAAAAGAATAGCCTGCTGGTGCAGGCTATTCTCGTAAAGCTTTAGATTTTAATCAGTTTTGCTACTGTACGGCAGCTTCACTTTCAGCAAGTGCGGCAGCAGCGGCAGCTTTAGCGGCTTTCTTGGGAGGATCGAGCTTGAGACTCAAGTAACGAATCACATCTTCACTCAGCCGCATTGCTCTTTCTAATGGTGCAATTTCTTTTCCAGAGCCAGTATAGTTGACCTGGACGTAGATCCCATCACGGTTTTTGCCAATCATGTAGGCAAGACGACGTTTACCACGCTGTTGGATTTCAATATCGGTAGCGCCATTTGTTTCAATGATCGCTCGGTATTTTTTGATTGATTCTTCTGTCTGCTCGTCCGACAAGTCGGGGCGCAGAATGTACATGATTTCGTATTTATCGCTCACAGATTCTCCTTATGGACTATTGGCTTCGGCTCAGTTCACAAATGTGACAGTACGAGGCAAGGATTTACTATTTTATCAGCAATTAGGACTTTTGTGATCCTAGATTTTGAGATGTCGATCTAGCTAAACCATTTAGGGTGGTGACGATCTTGGTGTTCGAGAGCGGAAATAACCCACCAGCTGAATGTAGTGAAACTCAGTAGCAGACAGGCTGAGAGCAAATATGAACTACAGATAATGCGAACTATAACGGGTGCGGAGACAGGATCGAACATGGTTCATTCAGCTCAAGGCTGGTGAAATTGTTTTTTTAATTACCTTGTATAAGTAATTCTGCTATTTACTACGGGATGTCGGCAGTGTTTTCCGGCACTTTTTGAGAATTTTTTTGTGCTAGCGTTCTTAGTCTAGGTGGATGAAAGTAGCTTAGTGCCAGTGATTTCCACGAATTAGGGTGAGAATAGCAGTTTTTTAGTAATTTTGGTTCGTACTTATTGTACCCCTATTTGTTAAGAAATATTTAAGAAATTTTGGGAGTTGGTG
>JANNDQ010000404.1:0-5227 GCA_031387965.1 Chamaesiphon sp. OTE_75_metabat_567 | reverse complement strand
AAAAAAGAATTATTAAAATTCGCGTTGCTATACTTAAAATATTAAATTAGCGGTTTGAATCTATGCTGTAACTATATCTTGGTTTGCTGGTCACTTACATCAGCCATTTGATGGAAGTTAGCTCAACTATTGATCGATTAGCTCCAAGTGTCGATCACTAGTGGTGTAAAGTCCCGCGATCGAGATCCCCACCCAGTCTAGTTTTCAGCTAGCCACTTTACTAATAGTTCCCAAATCTAACTGAAAATAATCGATCAGCTAAGATATTTGGCTGATTTAGGCTGATTCAGGTTTGGGCACTGAGGTTGGGTGAATCAATAGTTCGGCAGTCGATCGTTTTTCGACCATTTCACGGGTGATCGTACAGCGCGTCAAATCTTTCCGGGAGGGCAGCTCGTACATCACATCGAGCATTAGCTCCTCAACTATCCCCCGCAAGGCTCTAGCGCCAGTTTTGCGGCGATGGGCTTCTTTGGCGATCGCCCGCACAGCATCGGGATGAAATTCGAGGGCAACATTGTCCATCAGCAGTAGCTGCTCATACTGTTTCACCAGAGCACTGCGCGGTTCAGTTAGGATTGAGACGAGGGCATTTTCATCTAATGACTTGAGGGTGGCGATTACTGGTACTCGCCCGATGAATTCAGGTATCAATCCATACTTAACTAAATCTTCTGGCTCTAAGTGTCTCATCATATCCGCTGTGCGTTGCTCACGGTTGATGGTTTCACCTGACTGGATAAACCCCATTGACTTTTTACCCATCCGCTGCTCAATCACTTTATCTAGCCCGACAAATGCCCCACCACAGATAAACATGATATTGCTGGTATCAATCTGGATACAGTCTTGATATGGATGCTTGCGACCGCCTTGAGGTGGTACGCTGGCGATCGTCCCTTCGAGCATTTTCAGGAGTGCTTGCTGGACACCTTCACCAGAGACATCGCGGGTGATGGAGGGGTTTTCACTTTTGCGGGCAATTTTATCGATTTCATCGATGTAAATAATCCCCCGCTGGGCTTCTTCGACATCCATGTCGGCGACTTGGAGCAGTCGGAGCAGGATATTTTCGACATCTTCACCGACATAGCCTGCTTCGGTGAGGGTGGTAGCATCCGCCACGGCAAAGGGTACGTCTAATACTTTGGCGAGGGTCTGCGCGAGCATGGTTTTACCGCAGCCTGTCGGCCCAATCAGCAGGATATTTGACTTTTGGAGTTCGACTCCATCATCAGTTGAGTTAGCTTTGTGGACTCCGTTTACGCCAGTGGGTGGCTGGGCAGAGTTGGCATTGGTACTTTTGGCTTGGGCGTAGCTGAGGCGCTTGTAATGGTTGTAGACAGAGACAGAGAGAACTTTCTTAGCTTCATCTTGACCGATAACGCGATCGTCCAAATATTTCTTCAGCTCCCGTGGTTTGGGCATCTGACTGAGATTCATCGGCACTGACTCGCGCCGCTTGCGGGCTGGTTCTGCCTTATGGGGCGGATGTGCAGCTGGCCCATTTGGATCTAGCAGTTCTTCATCGAGGATCTCGTTACATAGTTCGACACATTCATCACAAATATAGACTCCCGGCCCAGCAATTAACTTGCGAACTTGTTCTTGTGATTTCCCACAAAAGGAACATTTGAGATGGGAGTCATAGTTTTTAGTAGGTGCCATATTAGCGAGATTGCCTCGTGAAGCAAGATGATAGTGGGGTCAGTGATGCGTTTACTGGTGACGTTCTAGAGTCTGTCGATCACTCGATCGATTAAGCCATATGACTGAGTTTCAGCTGGAGACATCCAAAAGTCACGTTCGGTATCTTCGGCAATTTTGTCGATCGATTGTCCGGTGTGCTGGGCGAGTAAACCATTGAGATGATTTTTGAGATACAGGATTTCTTTCGCTTGGATTTCGATGTCCACAGCTTGTCCCTGGGCACCACCAAGGGGTTGGTGGATCATGATCCGCGAATGCGGGAGAGACATCCGTTTGCCATGTGCGCCACTGGCTAGTAGAAATGCGCCCATACTCGCAGCTAAACCATAGCAAATTGTCACCACATCGGGGCGAATTTGTTGCATAGTGTCATAGATCGCCATTCCTGCTGTGATCGATCCGCCTGGAGAATTGATATACAGTTGAATATCTTTTTCAGGATCTTCTGCTTCTATAAACAGCATTTGCGCGACTAAAGTATCGGCGATTTTGTCATCGACTTGAGTACCCAAGAAAATAATTCGTTCACGCAATAGTCGAGAGTAAATATCAAACGCTCGTTCGCCAGTTCCAGACTGCTCTACCACCATCGGAATCACGTTGGCACCTGCGTAGATTCCGCTCTGGTTATAACTAGTAATCGACCCGTATGTAGAATTAGATCCAATCATAATGGAGAATATTTAATAGAAAAGCAAAGTAGTATATGAACAGATAAAATTTACCTGTTTCTCGAATTATACCAAGCTCTCCGACTTTAGGCTGTGGGTGAAAAGATTGAAGATGGAGTATAAACCACCCACCCGCAATCTTCATTGATAACTCCCAACTATTCCGCTACTGCTTCGGCTAAGATATCGATCGCTTCTGCTTCACCCTCGGCTGCTTCAGCATCATCTAGATCTTCTACAGGTTTCAAGGAACCTGCGGGGACTAGTTCAACTTGAGCGTTATCCTTGAGCCAGTTCAGCGTTTTCTCTTTTTGCAGATCTTCGGTGATGTAGCTGCGGAGGCGGTTTTCATCGATGTCCTGACCAGCTAATTGGGGGAGGATCTCAGACATCTTGGCGACGATATCTTCGTCACTGACGGTGATACCTTCCTGCTGGGCAATTTCAGCGATCGCCAGCTGCTGTCTGAGGTTCTGGATCGCATCAGTACGACAATTCTCTTTCATTTTGGGAATTGTTTCGCGGGTAAATAATTTATTGACATCCATCCCGTACTGACTAAATTGGTTAGCCATTTGGTTGAGAATGTTCATGGTTTCCCGCTCGATCATAGTTTCAGGTAAATCTACCTCGGCGACATCAATCAAGGCTGTTTCGATCGCCCCGATGATATTCTGGTCGGTAGACTTCTTTGCCTGCTCCTGAAATCTAGTCTCGATCGATGCTTGGTATTCAGTCAGGGTATCAAAGTCGCTAGCTCCCTTGGCAAAATCATCGTCTAAGGCAGGTAATTCTTGCTCTTTGAGATCTTTGAGTACCACATGGAAGATCGCCGCTTGTGCAGCTAAATCATCGCGGGCATAGTCTTCAGGGAAGGTAACGTTGACATTGCGAGTTTCGCCGACGCTCATTCCCACGATCCCGTTGACAAGATCGCTGATAAATTTTCCTTCAGATAGTTCGATATCAAAGTCATCGGCTTGAGCGCCGCTGATTTCGGTACCATCGGCTAGTTTACCGCTGTAGTCAACTACCGCAATATCTTCAAGCTGCGCTGCTCTGCCCACAACCGGAATAATTGTCGCTTTTTCCTTCCGCTGTTGCTCGATAAAATCTGTTACTTGAGCAGCATCGTAGAGGATCTCTTCGGCTTTAACTGCCAATCCTTTGTACTTACCAACATTGACTGATGGTGGTACATCAACGACGGCATTAAAGGTCAAATTCTGACCAGGCACATAGCTGTCGAGCAAGCTATCAAATTCAGAGGTGATTTGGTAATTACCAATTGCTGGCACTGTCTCCTGCTTGATTGCTTCATTAATACTGGGTTCGAGCAATGCTTCGAGCGCCATTGCTTTAATCTGAGTTTGACCCATCCGTTGTAAGATTACTTGACGAGGGATTTTCCCTTTGCGGAACCCAGGAATATTGGCACTGGTAGTCAGTTTTTTGATTGCCTGTTCGTAATATTTAGTCGTTTGGTCTCCGGTTACTTCAATCTGTAGACCAATCCGGCTTTGTTCGAGTTTTTCCTGGGTAACTTTCATGATATGTATATCTAACAACAGTCAATGACGAGAGGTAAATGTGGTCTGGGCGATCGCCTAATTATGATATGCTAAATTTATAGCCAGTGAGATTATTTCAGTAATTTACAGTTTGGCATCGCTGTGAGTGATCGATGGGTCAAGCTAGCAATCTACTGTCCGAGCAAGTCATGATCGCGGCAGTACCCAAGTAAAATGCAGCGCTCATCGGCTAGGTTTACATATTTGATGATAGTACATTGCCGTTCGCTATTAAGTATTTGCAATCTATAATTCGGCGAAGATCTTGAGAGTGGATTCATAATCGATGATAATTTTTGCAAAGAACATATCGATATTGACCACCTCAATCAAAATCAAGCTTCAATAATTTAGCTAATGTCAGTGGAGGCAGTTTTCTTGTCTGATTCATATCGGGTAGCGATCTTGGGGGCAACAGGTGCCGTCGGCACAGAACTAATCGAGCTACTGGCAAGTCGGAATTTTCCGATTGCTGAGCTGAAGCTTTTCGCATCACCTAAATCCGCAGGTACCAAACTCAAATTTCGAGGTGAGGAAATTACGGTAGAGGTGGTCGGAGATCGATCGTTTGATGGGATCGATATTGTCCTCGCATCTGCGGGTGGTTCGACATCTAGGGCGTTAGCGCCCCAAGCAGTAGCAGCTGGCGCAGTGGTAATTGATAATTCCAGCGCGTTTCGGATGCTGCCCAATGTGCCGCTGGTAATTCCTGAAGTCAATCCCGCCGCCGCCGCGAATCATCACGGGATTATTGCCAACCCCAACTGTACGACGATTCTGATGGCAGTCGCCATTTACCCACTGCACCAAATTCAGCCAATTCAGCGGATTGTCGCTGCGACTTACCAATCAGCAAGTGGTGCGGGTGCCAGAGCGATGGCGGAGGTAGAAACCCAAAGTCGGGACATTCTCGATGGCAAGCCACCCAAACCAGAAATTTTCCCCTACCCCCTCGCCTTTAATTTATTTCCGCACAATACCCCGATCGACGAACATGGTTATTGTGAAGAAGAAATGAAAATGGTCAACGAGACTCGGAAAATTTTTGGGGTGTCAGATCTGCGGGTTACGGCTACCTGTATCCGCGTGCCCGTTCTCCGCGCCCACTCGGAAGCAATTAACCTCGAATTTGCTGCACCATTCGATCCAGACCAAGCTCGATCGATTCTAGCCCACGCTCCTGGTGTAAAATTAGTCGAAGATTGGACTAATAATTACTTCCCAATGCCGATCGATGCTTCGGGGAAAGATGAAGTATTAGTCGGGCGGATTCGG
>JANNDQ010000057.1:0-1989 GCA_031387965.1 Chamaesiphon sp. OTE_75_metabat_567 | reverse complement strand
GTGGTGGATAATTGGTGGCGGAGTATTTTTCATGGCGATCGTCCTGTATGTTCCGTTCTTGCGGGACTTGTTTAGCTTCTCATTTTTACACCCGATCGATCTAGCTATTTGTTTAGGTGGAGGATTAATTAGCTTGCTCTGGTTTGAATTATTAAAGCAAACCACAAAACGAGATCTTAGGTAGGTCGATACAGATATTTATAACCACTTTACAGCTACTAGTAACTACAAAAAATGAAACCTATTCGGATCTTTTACTTTTCTGATGTGCTTTGTATTTGGGCTTATATTGCTCAAATTCGGCTCAATGAGTTGAAAACAACCTTTCAAGACCAGGTTGAAATTGAATACCACTTTGTCTCCGTCTTTGGTACGGCTTGTGAAAAGCTAGAAAACCGCTGGCGCGAGCGAGGTGGATTGGCGGGATATAGCAACCACGTTCTAGATGTCGTCAAAAAATTCGACCACATTACCGTTCATCCTGATATTTGGACGAAAGTTACGCCGCCTTCATCTACATCCTGTCATCTATTTCTTCATGCAATTCAACTACTAGAAACAAAGGGTTTAGTAGATCGATCGGCACAGATCTTTGAAACAGCAATCTGGGCATTTCGGGAGGCATTTTTTACCGAATTGGCAAATGTTTCAGATCGCCAGGTGCAATTTGAAATCGCCGAAAAACTAGGATTACCAATCGCCAAAATTCAAGCCCAGATTGATAGTGGTGAGGCATACGCCCAACTTTCCAAAGATTTTGACTTGGTGAAAGAACATACAGTTACGGTTAGCCCTACGCTGATTTTCAATGAAGGACGGCAGCGGCTAAATGGCAATGTCGGCTATCGAGTGATTGAAGCCAATATTCGCGAGTTACTGCACAATCCTCCAGAAGAACAATCTTGGTGTTAGGCAGGGAATCAACAATAGACCTCTTGCATGAATCAAGAAAGGGATGTAGAAATAGGTCAAAAGCAAACGCAACGTCATGACCTACGAAGACATACAGCAGCTTAACCCACCACAATTCAAGCGATTTTGCGGTGTCAGTCGAGAAACCTTTCGAGCCATGGTATCTGTTCTGCGGCCCCATCTAGACCGAACTGGAAAGCGAGGGGGGCAACCGAAGCTCAGCGTCGAAGACCAACTCTTAGTCGCCTTGGAATACTGGCGCGAATATCGCACTCAATTCCATATTGCTCAATCCTGGGGGATTCATGAAGCGAGTGTCTGTCGGATTGTCCGAAAAGTCGAAGACCATTTGATTCGTTCAGGGGGCTTCAGCCTTCCTGGGAAGCGCCAACTCATCCAATCCGACCAGCAATGGGAGGTCGTGGTCATAGATGTGAGCGAGACCCCCATCGAACGGCCAAAAAAAAACAGCGCCGTTACTACAGCGGCAAGCAAAAGAGTCACACCCTGAAGATGCAGTTGGTCATAGACCAGCTCAGCGGATTGATTTTATGTACCTTCTTCGGTCTCGGTCGAACCCATGACTTTCGATTGTTCAAGGCATCTCAAGTCCGGTTAGCTCAGTCGCAAATGTGCTTGGCTGACAAGGGTTATCAAGGTTTAGACAAGCGACATTCCCACAGTTGCACCCCCATCAAGAAGCGTCGTAAGCAAAAACGTTCCAAGGATGAACGCGCTCATAATCGTTTGTTGGCAAGCTTGAGAGTGGTCGTAGAACACGCCAATCGTCGATTAAAGATTTTTCGGATACTGTCTGAGCGTTATCGTAATCGACGGAAGCGATTCGGGCTACGGGTCAACCTCATTGCTGGGTTACTCAACTATGAATTATCCCTCAAGTCCTGATTCGTGCAAGAGGTCTATTGAAGCCTTAAGGGGTGACTGTGCAGGCGACGAAAGCCACGGACAAAATAACCTCACTGGCTCAATCATGAATCAATTTGCATACATCTGCATCAAATCAGCCTGCACGTCGCGCATTTTCTTCTGGGTGCGCCAGTAAACGTCTTCCATCAG
>JANNDQ010000387.1:0-5660 GCA_031387965.1 Chamaesiphon sp. OTE_75_metabat_567 | reverse complement strand
AAGTTCATCATGAATGGTGCCAATCACAAGTTGGACGGGTTTTCGACTTATCCGTTTCAAATTTTCGGCAACGGTTGGGAGAAAGTAACCCCTCAAACCGGAGAACTGCCCTACAAAGGCAATACGGTAATTGGTAATGATGTGTGGATTGGCTATGAATCGGTCACGATGCCAGGGGTGCAGGTGGGAGACGGAGCCATCATTGCGGCAAAGTCGGTTGTTGTAGGCGATGTTTCACCCTATACGATTGTCGGAGGCAATCCAGCCAAGCGTATTCGACAGCGCTTTGAAGATGATGTGATCCAAGCATTGCTTGAAGTCGCTTGGTGGAATTGGGACATTGAGAAAATTACGCGAAACCTGGAAAAGATTGTAGCGGCAGATATTGAAGGTCTGAGAAATTGTGAGTAGCAGCGCCGTAGAACAATTCTGTTGGAGCGGACTGGCAGATCGGCTCGGTATTGCGACCAAAGTGATCAACAGCCGCTCAACAGACCCGTTAGACTGAAATCCATCCATTCAATTATCACAATTGCAGCGATCATCAATGATAGAGTCATTACCTCAAGCTTACAAACTAGAACTGATGACACCTTCTGATTTTGAGTTTTTGTACGCTCTTTGTAAATCCACAATGGAATGCTATGTCATTGCGGCTTGGGGTGAGTGGTGCGACGAAATAGTTCGTTCTCAACTGTTCGATGGTTTAAATGCTAACGCTTTTCAGGGTATTTTTGTCAATCGATTGCGGGTTGGCGCGATCGCAGTAGAAAGACACGATACCTATATTCAAATCGAAGATCTTTATATTCTCAAGAAATACCAAAACCAAGGCATCGGGACATCGATAATACTCAATCTCATTGAGGAATCTCGTCAAAGCTCTAAACCAGTCCGTCTTAGAGTCTTATCATCTAGCCCAGCCATAACCCTATACAAGAGACTGGGCTTTGTCATTGTACAGACAACACCAGAGCGTTACTTCATGGAATATATTTAGAATCTAATAATTTCGATCATGCGTCGAGATCGCCTAAAACAGACATCAAATTCTCGAAAAAAGTTCGTTTGACCAAGAATCAGGGGCACCCGATCGGCTTGTGCCCAAGCAAAAGCTAGGCGAACTGGTTCCAAGTTCCCAATTTGAATATGTACAAATAAACCCCGTGCTTCAACACTTGCAAGATTTCCAGCTAATGGTAAGCGTACAGTCTGTTCCTCCCAAATTGCCCCCAATTGTAGCCCGATATTATACGGTAATAGATTGACGGTAGAACCACTATCTAGCAAGGCATTTGCAGAGACAGAAAAGTTTGCATAACTTAGTGTGATGGGAATTGTGGGTAGTGCTTCATCATCAGCAAAGGGAAACTCAATTGTACTAGGCACGAGTCGATGCCTCTCGTTGGCGTAGCCTCTCCTCTGGAGAATCGTCCTGAATCATCTGCATCAAAATATTGGCGGCTTCGGTGGCTTCGTATGGCGACCAAATCGGATACTCAGCGGCAGAAAAGATAGCTTGTAGTTCCGCATCTGGGACTTGTGCTGCTAGAAGTTTGAAGAGTGACAATTTGTCTGGCTGACTCAGATTGTTCACAAAGGGAATTAATTCGGCAAGAGACATAGTTCAAACTCCCAAACCTACGATAATGCACTTATCATAAGCGATCTGTGAGATCCAGTCTAACAATCCCGTTGCACGCCGACCGGATCGAGTTACTTAATCGTTAGAGGTGATTAGCGGCGGGTGAACGGGGAACGTTAGACCTCAAAAGCAATTTAATGAAGAAAAGTAATCCTTACAAAACTTTTTCAGGCTTCTCATTAATTCTAATTGCTATTGTTTTCATAATTTATTCAATCGTAGTTTCCTGGGTATTACGTGATGGGTTGGGGCCTGACGCGATTGATAGCCATGGTTTAATCGCCGTTCAACGATTTCTCAGAAGTCTTGGCCCCATGCTATTGATTGCTAGCCCGATCAGTGCAATTGGACTGTAGTTGGTCAGCCCAATCCTGTGGCAAAATAGAAGTAAGTAGCTGCATGGATCTTGGCGTGGTTCTGTCAAACTATAATTGTAGTGACACCACAGTGAGGTCAGACCTGTGGCAGTCCGACAACCCCGATATAGCAAAGAAGAATTTACCCAACGGGGAAATGCGCTCTATGAATCCAACATCCGGCTTCAGGTTGAGCAAACCCATCAGAGCAAGATTGTTGCGATCGATATTGAGACGGGTGAATTTGAGATTGGCGATGATAGCTTGAGTGCTGCTGATCGACTTTTCCAGCGCCTTCCCGATGCTCAACCTTGGTGCGTTCGGATTGGCGCTGGCCCGGTTCATCGTTTGGGATTTTATGCTCCGGTAGAAGGATAATTATCTTTGGCTTTGTGCATAATCGCGAAGCGATTGTTCAGCTTGCGGTCATTGGCGATCAGCAAAAGAAGCAAGGGATTCGCGCTGTCATTGACACGGGCTTTACGGGAAGTTTGACGCTGCCACCAACCATGATTGCGGATTTAGAATTGATGTGGTTTACACAGCAGGAAGTATTTCTCGGTGATGGGAGTCGTAGAACGTTTGATGTCTATCGTGGAACAGTCATCTGGGACGGTCAGCTTCGGGTGATTGAGATCAATGCCTCTGATACCTGAAGGGGTGCTTGTCACCCCTTCAGGCTAGAGCTACCGTTAACTCGACTACATCTGGCAGATAAAAACCTTTTGTAAACCTGAATATTTCGACAGGAATTTTGATAATTACTATAATCAGTTACATCGGAAAGGTAGGTTAAGGTTCCATTTCGATTTTCAATGCCTCGAATCTGAATTGATGTTGTCTTAGAGCCATAGTCGATCCAATGCTTTACGGGGATGGCTACTAATCGCTCGATGATTACAGTTACTGAATATTGTCGGCTGGAAGAGTAGATCGACACCGAAAATCACGTCCGCTCTTAACTGGTGGATCTTGCCTGGTAAAATTTAGATAACAATTCAATAATAGAAATAGTAAATTATTATTTAAAGCTAAAACTTTTGTAAAGGATAAACTTCGATGAAACGATCTATAGCTTGGATCTCAATTATTAGTGCTTATGTCTTAGGAATTGCGACATTCGTTGGCGGAGCTTCTCCTTTGGAGAATCGAGTCAACCTCAAAGCTGTTGCAACTGCACCAAATCTTCAGCCAGAATTAACTAAACTTGGTAGCAAATCTTATTTACTCACTTGGACAGATAATTCTGTTGTCTATGTCTCTTGCTATCCCACAGTTAAACCCAGCATGAAACCTGCACCAATTAAACAAACACCAAATAGATATGTCATCACCTGTAAAAACCGATCGTAAACAACTTGCACAGTGCTAAAAATCAGATGTCTACACTGCTGAAACGATCGAGCATCCTGTCTTCACATTCGATCGTTTTGCGACTAGACCCATCCCAAATATCATTTCCAGGGACAACCCACTCACCAAACATCAATTGACTAGTGCCGAAGGTAAGCTTTGAAATCGGCTAAGGAAATTGATGTGGAGATACAGCCGATATAATTATCGGGTCGCAGTAACACCTGAAAAGGTCGATTTGTACCGAAAATTTCTACGGCGCGCGGGGAGAGTGGCATGACGTTGAAGTCGATTAAATCTCCGTATTCATGTTCGAGTTCTAGCTGCAAATCTCGACTACTATGTTCGCCATCAGCAAAAATAATTAGGTGAAATTTGGGAGCGCGGAGTTTGTCGTAAACATTAGCACCGTCAACTAGAAAATATGGCATTCGGTCTCCGGCTTTGACCTTAAAGTCTTTATCGCCCAGGTGCTTGCTCAAAGAACTATCGCGGTAATTGAGTCCAATTTGAGAAACGGTCGGGAATAGGAATTCTTTTGCCAAGCTAGACTGCATCACAACACCAGCGAGGCTTGGTAAAATGTTGGTGCGGAAAAACCGGAGATACCATCGATCGCCTGCTAAGATTTCAAAAGCTCGATCGGTGGTCTTTAACAGGCGTTTTGCATTCGCCAGACGTTCCTCGTTGTAAGTTTCGAGCAGCGCATCCCCAGCAGCACCTTTCAACACCACCGCGAGTTTCCAAGCCAAATTGTAAGCGTCCTGGATGCCCGTATTCATCCCCTGACCGCCAGCAGGTGTGTGAATGTGTGCGGCATCCCCCGCCAGAAAACATCGATCGACGGAGAATTTTGCGGCGTGACGAGTATGCACTTTGTAAGTCGAAAACCAGCGCACAGTCGTAATTGTCAAGGGTTGCTGTACTAGCTGCTTCACCTTGTTTTCGACTTCATCAAAAGTCACATCGCGCTCGATTTGCAGATCGTATTCAGGTAGATTGCCGACCAGCCGCCAGTGTTGTTTGCCCTGCATGGGAAACATCAGCACAAACGCATCCTGTCCCAATACTGGGTACAAGGTAGATTCATCTGCCGGAAATTCCATTTCCACATCTGCAACATAAAACAGGCGTGGGTAGGTGGAACCTTCAAATCCAAGTTGGAGCAGATGCCGCGTTGGACTATTCGCACCATCACAGCCGACCAGATAACTGGCTGCGAGAGTTTGGGTTTCACCGCTGGCTGTTTTGACAACCGCTGTCACTTCATCCTCCGTTTGACTGAGGCTGACTAGTTCAGTCTGCCACTGAACGTCTTTCCCGTTTTGTTGGAGATGCCGATCGAGAAGCTCCTCGTTTTTGCTTTGTTCAAAAACGAGGGCAAAAGGAAAAGGACTGAGCCGCCCGCCAAAGTCGGAAAAATCGAGGCGGGCACTAGTTTTACCATCGTGCATCAGGGCAAGTTTCTGGGCGATCTCGCCACCGGAGATCGCTGTTTGTGCCAGATCCACTTGGTCGTAAATTTCCAGCGTGCGGGCATGAACGACTAGAGCTTTTGACAAATCGGTGACACCTGCTTTTTGGTCAAAGATTTTAAAGTCGATGCCGTAACGCATCAACTGCACAGCCAAAGATAGTCCCGTTGGGCCTGCGCCCACGATGATTACATCGGTTTTGGTGACTGTTTCCATGATTTATTTTCCTCTTAGCGAAACCAGGAGATTCACTCTCTACATCAAGATCGACAAATCGCACATCACTCCGCTAGCAGACTTCTACTGAGCGAAGTCGTTGGCGATGGCCGGTAGCATCTCTCCTGGAGAGTCGTTCGTTGGCGAAGCCTCTCTGCAAGAGAATCGTCAGATTACGCTCGTTTTTCGACTACGATCGTCAGATGAGCAACCATCGCCCCAATCGATCCCACAGCAGCCAGAATCGGGAAGAAAGCTGCACTGATGGCACCACCAACCACACCAACTGTTAAGGGTATTTCAATTAAGATATGCCCCTCTTCATTCTTGAGAATAATCCGCCGAATATTACCTTGATGAATCAGTTCTTTGATTTTGGCACCGAGGGCATCACCATGAATACTAAATTCTTCTACACCAATCTTTTCGGTTGTTTTTGCTTCATGCTCTCCAGTTACTAATTCGGATTGGATTGTTTCGACGTTTTCTTGGAAGTTATCATTTGGTGCGTTCATGTTATTAATTCCTGTTGTTGGTTATGTTTACAAATTAGAGAAAATCAGCCGTAAACCGATCGCGGGTAGTCGGTTGCTGCAAAATTAATCCCTCCCCGCC
>JANNDQ010000375.1:0-3253 GCA_031387965.1 Chamaesiphon sp. OTE_75_metabat_567 | reverse complement strand
CTCAAGTGGTGCGAAACTGTTGGCTCTTTCAAATCGAGGATTGCTGCTAATTCTTCCACACTCCGCTCCTGCTCGGAAATTGCACCCACTAGCTTCAAGCGACTTTCATTTGCTAGAGCTTTGAAAAACTGGACGAGGGTATTGATATCTTGTTCGCTCATAACTTAGATCTAATTAGACAAGCATCTAATTAGAAGTATATCTAATTAGATGCTCGATCGCAACTGAGACTCACAGCAGACTAGGCTGAAGCAAAAGTAAGCAAATCACGATCTAAAATGGGATACCTAAAAGCGTTAATTACAGCAGCGAGATTTTCAAGATGTTAGCCAAAAGAATACTACCTTGCCTAGATGTCAAAGCTGGGCGAGTCGTCAAGGGAGTGAACTTTGTCGAACTGCGGGATGCTGGAGATCCGGTAGAACTCGCTCAGATTTATAACGATGCTGGGGCTGACGAACTAGTATTTCTAGATATTACCGCCAGTCATGAAGATCGGGATACGATGATTGATGTGGTTTATCGTACCGCCGATCGAGTGTTTATTCCGCTGACAGTTGGGGGTGGAATTCAGTCCCCAGCAAATATCAAAGATTTATTGCGCGCGGGTGCGGATAAAGTCAGTCTCAACTCCGCAGCGGTGAGGAATCCGAATCTAATTAACGATGCTAGCGACATGTTTGGCAATCAGTGCATTGTAGTGGCGATCGATGCGAAACGTCGCAATGACCCTAGTAATCCTGGTTGGGATGTCTATGTCAAGGGTGGACGAGAGAATACGGGACTAGATGCGGTGAAATGGGCGCAGGAAGTCACCAATAGAGGTGCTGGTGAGCTTCTCGTCACGAGTATGGATGCCGACGGCACCAAGGCGGGATACGACCTTGATCTGACTCGATCGATCGCCACTGCTGTTCAAGTTCCGGTGATTGCTTCTGGTGGTGCTGGAAATTGCGAACACATCTATCAAGCTGTCACGACTGGACATGCTCAAGCAGCATTACTGGCTTCTCTACTTCACTATGGTGAATTAAGTGTGTCTGAAATCAAAAATTATCTCCAGCAAAAGCAAGTGCCTGTGAGGATTTAACGAGATTTAATCGAGCGCGATTACCGACGGTAGGCTGCCGCCTATGATTGACGTGGGGAACCTAAAAATGCTAATCATCATCTGGGTGAAAATTAGGATACTGCTAGTTAATCTTGCTCAATCCATGTCGTCGCGGTTTCAGCCGATTAGTTTTTAAAAACTAATCGTGCGATCGATTATTTACAGCATTAAATCATTGATATCGATGATTTAATGCTCCACCAAACTGTCTATTGTGCTCTACCTTCCTCACTCTATGAAATTAAATTGGCTCCTCACCGGACTAATTAGCAGCGCGTGTTTGCTCTGCACCGCACCAGCTCAAGCCGCCAAATTCACTGGCTGGGAATTTGATGCTAGTCGCAATCAATTGAACTTTGGTACTGACAATGGAGTCGAGCCAAAAGCTACCTTGCTCGATGGCCCCTACCGCCTGGTAGTGGACTTACCAGGTACTAAGATGACTGAAGCTACCGTGCGGAAGAAATTTGGGACGGCAGTGCGAGAAGTCCGCATCGCCCAAGCAGATGCGAGTAATACCCGACTGGTAATCGAGCTGGCACCCGGATATGGAGTCAAACCGCAGAATATTATTATTCGGAGCGATTTACCTTCCCGATGGTCGATAAAATTGAGATCGATCGATCGTGGTGTCTCGACAGCTAGCACTGGACAAATCCAACCTGTACCCGTTAGTCCGATTGTCTTTGCGGGAGTTGTGCCGATTGGCAAAGAAATGCTGGCGCTCAAAAGCCAGATTCAAATCTTGGCAGCAAAGTATGATTACCTCTCCCCAGGGATGTTTTTCATGGAGGTGGATACTGGCAATTATTTAGATATCAATGGTGAAAAGACTTTCCCTGCTGCTAGTACGATTAAGTTGCCGATTCTGATGGCGCTATTTCAAGCCGTCGATAGTGGCAAAGTTCAGCTCGATGATCCGTTGACAGTCCGACGCGATCTGATCACGGGCGGTTCGGGTGAACTCCAAAATAGTCCTGGTGCGAGATTGAGTGTATTGCAGACAGCTACGAAAATGATCGTGATTAGTGATAATACTGGCACGAATATGATTATCGATAAGTTGGGTGGAAAAAAAGCCCTCAATAGTAGATTTAAGAGTTGGGGGCTGCGAAAAACGGTAATTAACCGTCTATTGGGAGACTTTAAAGGCACGAATACAACTAGTCCCGCAGATCTAGTCAGGTTGTCAGCACTACTCGCCAAACGTCAATTGATCAGTGAGTCCAGCCGGAGCAAAGTTTTGGATATTCTCAATCAAACTGAAAATCGAAAACTATTACCAGCAGGTTTGGGTAAAGGTGCGGCAATTGCACATAAAACTGGTACATTGGGACGGCTAATTGGCGATGCCGGAATTATCGAAATGCCGAATGGAAAACTCTATCTAGCAGGTATTTTTGTCAAGCGTTCTTTCAACGATCTTCGTGCTCGTTACTTTGTTCAGGAGGTATCAAGGTTGACTTATAAATATATTAACGATCGACAAATAAGTCGGAATTAGGCTTTAGGAATTAGGCTTTAGGGTAAATGAGTAGGGTGGGCACTGCCCACCATCTAGATTTCAGCAATTCTAATCTTATTTAAAAGCTTAAACGTTAGCTGGTGGGCAGTGCCCACCTTACGTGATGTCTACTATAAAATCAACCCGAATGCTGCCAAAAATTAGAACAGCCAAGGAGTCTGATATTCAGGGTATTCTGGATCTTCAGACGCTAAACCTCTATCCAAATATATCCCCGACAGAATTAGCTGGCGGATTTGTAACGACCCCTTTTACTTCTGATTTGTTGAAAGAACTTTTGCTTCAATCTGGGGTATTTGTCGCTGAGAATGATGGGCAAATTTTAGGCTATTTACTTGCAGGTGATTGGAGATTTTTCTCGCAGTGGGATATCTTTAAAGTGATGATCGAGCGACTACCAAATCTAAAGTTTCAGGACCGAGAAATAACTGTAGATAATAGCTTTCAGTATGGGCCGATTTGTATCGATCGATCCGTTCGAGGTAGTAAGGTTTTCCCACAGATGTCTAATTTGATGAAATCGAGCTTTGCTCCAAAATTCCCAATTGGAGTGACATTTATCAACAAATTGAACGAGCGATCTTTTGCAGCTCATACGCGCAAACTTAATCTAGATA
>JANNDQ010000313.1:0-1829 GCA_031387965.1 Chamaesiphon sp. OTE_75_metabat_567 | reverse complement strand
AAGGAGAATCGATCGATGCAGTTTGGTAGTGAAATAATCATCATCGGTGGTGGAGCGATCGGTTTAGCCACGGCGATCGAATTGCGGCTGTTGGGGGCAGAAGTGACCGTTTTGGACTCAAACCTCGAAGCTGCTGCTGGTCACGCCGCAGCGGGGATGCTAGCACCGCAGGCGGAACGAATTCTACCAGGGGCGATGCTAGATTTGTGTCTAGCTAGTCGAGATTTGTATCCTGAGTGGATTAATAAGATTGAGTCAATTTCTGGACTAGATCCAGGTTACTGGCAATGTGGGATTCTAGCACCGTATTATCATCAAACTTGTGCAGGGATGGATTGGTTAGATCGATCGACCATTCATCAGCACCAAGCGGGGTTAAATCCAGAGATCGTGGGTGGCTACTGGTATCCAGCCGACGGACAAGTTGATAATCGCGCACTGATGCGATCGCTCCTGACTGCCTGTCACCATCTAGAGATAGATTTGCGCGATCGAGCGCAAGTCACGAATATTCACCGTCAGCAGGGACAAGTGACACATTTAGCGACAACTCAGGGCGATATGTCTGCTGAGCATTATATCCTCACTACTGGGGCTTGGTCACAGCAATTATTAGCGATTCCCGTCGTCCCGCGCAAGGGGCAAATGCTGTCAGTAATGATACCGCCTGCTCGCAGAGCTAATTTACCCCTGCAACAAGTATTGTTTGGCGAGGAAATCTACATCGTGCCGCGTCTGGATGGCAGGATTATCGTTGGTGCCACTAGTGAAAATGTTGGTTTTACCACCCACAATACACTAGAAGGAATTAAGCAGCTGACAACAAATGCCCTGAAGTTATTTCCGCAACTCCAGGACTTTCCGCTGCATGAAGCTTGGTGGGGATTTCGTCCAGCGACACCAGATGAATTGCCAATCTTGGGAGCTAGTGCTGATGCTAATTTGACCTTAGCTACCGGACACTATCGGAATGGCATTCTATTAACACCAATTACCGCCAGATTAATCGCTGATTTAGTTTGGCATGATCGATCGGATAGTTTACTACCTGCCTTTAGCTGGCAACGGTTTGAACCTTGTTGATTTTTAAAAACTGGCGTTTCTAATGCGATCAAAGCACCAGTTTTTAGATAATTCGAGCGATCTAGATCTAACGATGTTTTTTAGCGATCTCACCTTCAAAAGGTTGTTCGCCAGTGGCTGGATATTGATTTCGATCGAGTCCGAATATTCTGGATGCTGCATCGGCAAAATAACCGATGAAACGTTCTAACATGGTGGCAATTTTCATGATTTACGCCCCTGCGTTGATATTTTAGTTGACATCTACAATTATAGAATTTATCTACTCAGAAAATTACTAATCTCATAGATACTTAATGATTGTTGTCAGTGATACAGATCACATTAAATTAGAGGGAACAAAACCTGAATTTTAGCGACTGGAATACCCGTAGAGAGCCACAAGCCAGTTAGATCGATTGGACCCGATCTAGGCAGATTTAGCGAAATTTCAAAACCATCCCGATTTGCCTTCTGAGCCTCTGAATAATAAACCTAAAGGTTGGAACATACGTTTAGCGGTGTGGTTCAGAGCAAGGTAACGCTTCGATTTGGATTCCACTCAAAATCCGACCTCAACCATGAAAGCAACTCAGTCAAAAGATGCTCTTAGAGGGTGTTTGAAAAGTCAAATTTGTTACGCCTAAACTCTAGAGAATCCCCCTAGCCCCCTTAAAAAGGGGGAACCGGATTCTTAGTCCCCCTTTTTAAGGGGGATTTAGGGGGATTCAGACCAACTACGGGTGTCAAAAATAACTTTTCAAACA
>JANNDQ010000286.1:0-1560 GCA_031387965.1 Chamaesiphon sp. OTE_75_metabat_567 | reverse complement strand
ATCGCGAAAACTGGCGACGATGGCGATCGCAATGCCCAGATCCACAGCGGGTTCCGATACATTTAGCCCACCTGCTGAAGCCACATAAGCATCCAACTTCGAGAGTGGAATCCCGACTCGTTTTTCCAATACTGCCAGAATTTGGGTCAATCGATTTTGGTCTATCCCCGTCCCCGCCCGCCGAGGCGATGGATAACTAGTCGGACTTACCAATGCTTGCAACTCTACTACAATCGGCCTAGTACCTTCACAAGCAACCACAATTGATGACCCTGGAGCCATGCCCTGTCGATCGCCCAGAAACAGCTCAGATGGGTTGTCAACCTCTCTTAAACCGCGATCGACCATCTCAAACACTCCCACCTCATGGGTGGCTCCAAAGCGATTCTTGGTCGATCTCAGCAGTCGATGAGATGCAAATCTGTCACCCTCAAAATATAGTACTGTATCGACCAAATGCTCCAAAACTTTTGGCCCCGCGATTGCGCCTTCTTTGGTGACATGACCAACAATCAGCAGCGTAATATCCTCTCGTTTGGCTACCTTCATTAGTGCTGCGGTACATTCACGTACCTGTGCCACCGAACCTGCGGCAGATGTGAGAGCTGGAAAATAAACTGTTTGGATACTATCAATGACGGCGACATGAGGTCGGAGAGATTCTAATTCTCTCAGAATTTCCTCTAGATCTGTTTCGGCTTGGACATATAAATTTGCCCCATCAGCTACGGTTAATTGTGGAGATGGCTCAGTTTTTTCCCCTTCCTCGCTCTCCAGTTCGCCCTTGGTGCCTTCCACGCCCAAGCGTGAAGCCCTCAGCTTGACTTGCTTCCCCGATTCTTCTCCACAGACATACAGCACCCGATAATGTTTAGACATCAGATTGGCCGTTTGGAGTAATAGAGTCGATTTTCCAATCCCTGGATCTCCCCCAATTAATACGAGCGAACCAGGTACAATGCCACCACCTAAAACTCGATCTAGCTCACCAAACCCCGAAGCCCAGCGTTCCTCTTCTCCATCGACAATTTGCGGAAAAGTCAGTGCTGCCAGAGCATGTGGAGCCTCATTTGATCGACCATTTGCCGACTTACTACCAAGCCCTCTAGTCGCAGCGGGAGGAGCTTGTTCGATTAGTGAACCATAAGTATTGCAGATCGGGCATTTCCCATACCATTGCGGAGATGTCGATCCGCATTCATTACAAACATAGGACGTGCGCGGCTGTTTTGCCATCTTCAATTAGGGATGAGGGATGAGGTTTTAGGCTTGAGGAGATTTCTAGAACGGGTGCACAAACTCTACTTCCAGGACAATTTACCTGTAGATGCAGGTAGGAAGTGAAGATTAGTAGCTAAAAATGTTAAAAAATATTAATGGTTTTGAAGCGGCAAATGACGCAATTCATATTTCTGGATGGGTTTGACTGCACCAATTTAGTTAAGATTAATGATAATCTTAATCTTAGGATGTTAAAAATTAACGTTAAGAAAATTACCACTATACGATAGGAGCTTTGATAAGCTTGGAAAATCATAAGGAAACTATTCTAGTCGTTGA
>JANNDQ010000284.1:0-8940 GCA_031387965.1 Chamaesiphon sp. OTE_75_metabat_567 | reverse complement strand
TATTTTCGTCGATACCAAACTTGGTAAAGGCAGTACGTTCACAATCACTGTCCCCTTCACCCTCTCCGTCGTCCGCGTCCTCCTTGTCGAAGTTCAAGGTTTGTGGCTGGCAATTCCCAGCAATATCGTCGAAGAAATCATCCTCCTCAATCCTGCCCAAATCATCAGCACCGCCGGACAGAAGATGCTCCAGTGGGAAGGCTTCACCGTCCGACTGATCGAACCAGCGCAGTATCTCCGTCTGCCTAATTTCAACCCGCAAATTGCCACTACTGCCATCCCCACGATCAACTGTCCCACTGTCTTGATGATCGATCAAGGGCAGGATGTCGTCGCTGTCGCAATCGATAAGTTCTGGGGCGAACAAGAAGTAACGATTCGCCAACCTCAAGGTAATATTAAGCTCCCCGCTGGCTTTACTGGCTGTACAATCCTCGGTGATGGTCGAATTGTGCCGCTGCTGGATGCGATCGAGTTTATCCGCTGGATCGATGGTAGCTTAGCGATGCCTAGTGCGATCGGTAGTAGCCTGGATTTCCTCACTCAAGATTTCACCACATCTACTCCAATCCCTGCCGCCCCTGCCCAAAAATCCCGTGTCCTCGTCGTCGATGACTCGATCAACGTGCGCCGCTTTGTCGCCCTCACGCTGGAGAAAGCTGGCTACCTCGTGGAACAAGCTAAAGATGGTCAGGAAGCGATCGAAAAACTCCAAGCAGGTGTCACTGCCCAAGCTGTGGTCTGCGATGTGGAAATGCCTCGGATGGACGGCTACGGCTTCCTTGCCACGGTCAAAGGTCTACCTGAGTTCAAAAACATCCCTGTGCTGATGCTGACCTCTCGTAGTGGCGATAAGCACCGTAAAATCGCGATGAATCTTGGGGCTAGTGGTTATTTCTCGAAGCCGTTTAAGGAGCAGGAGTTGCTTGCTAGATTGACTGAGCTGGTTAGGGTTTAAGCTGATTTCACGAATTCAAAAATATCTGTGGAGACAACTTAAATCGATCAGCTAAAGCATCTGCCTGAGTGATATTAATTAATTCCTCTCCTGCTAAAATTCGCTCCAAAGTCTCACTAGAGCCAAAAACTTTAGCTAGATCGAGTAAATTAATTCCACTAGATTCGATGATGTGTAGCAAAACTTCAACGGGCGAAGATTTCTCGATCTGATAATGTTGAGCCTCATATGTTTCGACTAGCATTGTCACTAGATCGTATAGTGCTGATTCTTCAGGTGTTTGATTCTTATTAAAAGTCAACCGCTCTGCAACAGCGAGGAATTGCTCGTATTCCGCCTCAGTCTCAATTACTTTGGGTGTTACTTCAGCAACCAGCTGACCATACACTTTTAGATTAATAGTTTGGGTCATTTTTCCAAAAATCCTTGTCGTATTCAGCGTGAGTCAAGAAATATTTAAAGTAAATTCGCCGTTTCACATAATTAATACCCACAATTAAACGATAACTGTTTCCTTTAATGTTGAAAACAGTCAAATTTCCAACAGCTTCAGCAGCTTGATAAACTCTGCGAACATCTTCTAAGTTGGACCAATCAGAGCTTTTTGCGATTAGATACCATGTTTCAATCGCTTTTTTAGCATCTGGATATTGATATGCTTCCTCTCGGAGATTTCTGATTGCAATTAGACGCATCCTGCTTATTCTAACTTTTTCTCTACCTTGATTAATTTACACACATAATCTCTTCGTCTGCATTAAGTGTGAGTAGTCTGTCGCCAGTGCCATCTTTGCCATAGGTTTGGATTGTGGAAATCGAAATCAACTGATGTCGATCGCTGGTGGTAACTAGATCGACGCTTTCAGGCGGTAGACTGATGTGCAGCAAGCTGTCGGTTTTGATTGCAAACTGCATCGCGTGGGTGCCCATATTTCCCGTTTGCACAATGCGGATTGCCGAAATCGGGATGCGTTTGGCATAGCCTTGGCGGGAGATTAGAAGTAGATCGTCGCTGCTATTGGCGGGAATACAGCCGACGATCCGTTCTCTACCACCGACTTTGAGCGCTTGGATGCCTTGGGAAACTCTGCCCATCAGGGGGATTTGTTCGGAGGCGAGGGCGAGGCGGAGAATACGTGCGCCGGAGGTGGCGATGATGATTTCTCGCTGGTTGGTGAGGGGGGCAATAGTGTGCAGTTTGTCGTCTTCGCGGAGTTTGATCAGGGTTGTGCCTCGGTTGGTAAGTCCGCTCAGTTCTTGGAGCAGAATGCGTTTAATCTTGCCTTGATTCGTCAGGAGCAATAGTTCGCGCAGATCTTCTGCTGCTTCAGCGGGAGTAAGCAGTGTGTAGATTATTTGCTCATCCGTATCTTGGAGGGCGGGAATGAGACTATTGAGGGTTGTGCCTGGGGTGTTGCCGATGGTGGGTGGGATATCTTTGATTTTGAGCGGAAAGGCTCTCCCTTCAGTACTGATTAGGGTGAGTTCTTCATCGGTGTTAGTTTGATATGTCTTGACGACAAAATCATTCGTGTTGGGATTGAGTTTTGCACCAGTTTTACTCAGTCTTCTAATGTTTCCTTGATGGGTGATTTCGATCGTGGTTGGTTGGGTTGGTTCTGCTTCAATTATAGGTGGTGCAGTAACTGGAATAATTCGGGTACGATCGACTTTTACTCTAGGTGTAGATTGCTTATCTACAGCTGTTTTAGCGATCTTGGGTTCAATTATCCGTGGGTCTAATTTGGTGATTTTAGTGCGACGCTCGTCAGTGAATTTCCGCTTGAGCGATCGCAAGTCTTTTTTGAGCGATTTCAATAATTCGCCCCGATCTTCGAGCAGATTATTTAAAACACCAATTTGGGTATTTAATTCTTGAAATTCTGTCTCTAAATTCTTTTTCTCCATCCCAGTTAAGCGACGCATCGGCATTGCTAAAATCGCGTCAGCCTGAATCTCGCTTAAATCTAGCTCTGTCTGGAAAATAGCTTTGGCGGTGGTTCCGTCAGGTGCGTTGCGGAGGATGTTAATTACGGCATCGAGATTATTTAGGGCGATCAGCAAGCCGGAAAGGGTGTGTACTCGCTTTTGGGCTTGCTCTAGTTCATTCCCGTACTGACGAGTCAGGGTAACTTCACGGAATTTGAGAAATTCTTCGAGCAGTTGTCTGAGGCTGAGTTGACGCGGCTGTCCCTCGACAATTGCCAGCATGATCGCACCAAAGTTGCTCTGAAGCGCAGTTTGCCGATAGAGTTGCTCCAATACATTCGTTGCTTCCGCATCGCGCTTGATTTCGATCACGACGCGCATTCCCTCTCTGTCGCTTTCATCGCGCAAGTCAGCAATCCCGTCAATCCTGCCAGCATTGACAAGTTCAGCGATCTTTTCAATCCAAGCGGCTTTATTTACCTGATAGGGTAATTCAGTGATGATGAGCGAATCTCGACGTTTCTTGGATTTAGTCAGCTTAGCGCGATCGCTAGCAACTTCGACATGAGAAATGCCACGCACGGTAATAATTCCCTTGCCAGTGCGATAAGCATCGTGAATGCCTTCAATCCCCATAATTTCCCCGCCCGTGGGAAAATCAGGCCCAGGAATTAATTCCCACAGTTTAGCATCGGGAAGATCTGGTTTATCGATGAGCGCAATCGCACCATCGAGGATTTCACCGATATGATGGGGGGGAATCTTGGTCGCCATGCCAACAGCGATTCCGTCGCACCCATTAATCAGCAGGATTGGCACCTGAGCAGGCAAAACAGTCGGCTCTTGTTGCGAGTTATCGAAATTCCCCGTAAAGTCAACTGTCGCCGTACTAATTTCGCCCAGTAAAGCCTCATGGGCGATTGGCGCTAACCGCGTTTCGGTATACCGCATCGCCGCTGGTGGATCGTTATCAACCGAGCCAAAATTGCCGTGTCCGCCCAACAGGGGATAACGGGTTGAAAAGTCCTGAACGAGTCTAACTAGGGCATCATAGACCGACTGGTCGCCGTGGGGATGATATTTACCCAGCACATCCCCAACTACACGGGCGCATAACCGATAGGGACGATCTGGTGTCAATCCCAGCTCGTGCATTGCATAAATAATCCGCCGATGTACAGGCTTCAATCCATCCCGCACATCCGGCAATGCCCGCCCCACGATCACACTCATGGCGTATTCTAGGTACGATTTCTGCATCTCTGAGTGCAGGGCAATCGGAATAATTTTGTCTGTACCCAGCAGATCTAACTGTTTTACCATGAGTTCAAATGTCTATGTCGATCGCTTTAGTTAATCCTCAGTCTGCCACAAACTGTTCGCAATCGGGCTAGACTACGAGATAATAATACACAATTACTAAGGAAGAGGGTAGGGGGTAGAGGGTGGAGGGTAGGAATGAAAGCAACGCGCATGGCGCGTTAAGAAACCTAAAACCCACAACCTAAAACCTACCCTCTACCCTCTACCCTCTACTCGGAGCTTTAGTAATAAAATCCCTAACTCTGGGAGTCTGAATCAATTTGCGGGTGTCGTTGAGGATTTTCTCGCCCCAGAGGTTGTCTTTGAGGTATTGAATATTTGCATACCGACTGTCGAGGGTGATCGCTTTTTCGGCGGTGGTAAAGGCTTCCGCTTGTTTGCCTTGAGCGAAGAGGGCGACGGCGATCGCCAGGAGTGGTTCTGCCGCTTTGGGATCGATTGCGATCGCGCGTTGCCAGTTTTGGATTGCCCCATTCACGTCGCCATTTTCGTAACTAACTAATCCAATGTTATTAATTGCGGGCCAAAATTTAGGATCTTTTTTAACTGCTTTTTGGTATTGAGCGATCGCCTCTGAATACTTGTTAGACTTGTAGTAAGCATTGCCTAGATCGAAGAGAGCGCTGTTATTATCTGGCTTAATTTTTAGTCCCGATTGGATCGTCTCGATCGCTAAAGGATAATCACCCTTTTGGAAGTATGCTGAGCCTAGCATGAAGAGGATGTCTGGATCTTGGGGTTTAATTGATTTAGCCTGATTGAGGGCATCAATCCCTTTTTGATACTTTTGAGTCTGCACATACAAGGTACCTAGAAAGAACCAAGACTCATGACTATTTGGTGCCAATTGAGTTGCTAAAGCAACTCGCGGAATCGCTTGTTCAAACTGTTGAAATTGAACCAATCCAGCGGCTTGTCGCAACAAGCTTTTACTTGTATCCTCTAGTGATTTAGGATCTTGTTTGGGTGAATAAGGTAAAAGAGCTTGACTGTAAGCTACTGTCGGCACACTCGCAATTCCCAGACAGGCTGCAAGTATCAATAAGTAAATCTGCTTGGGCACAATAAATATGGGTTGAGGTAGATAGGCTGATGCGGTGGAACTTTTTAACCGTCAAAGATCTCAATTTTCGGTGACGATTACCTTTGGTAGGCTTTGCCAACATATTGTTCGTAGATTCCATCATAGGGCAGATGTTATGGCAATTTTCGATCGAGTGTTACCGCAAATTTCGACAGGTGTGTGAAAAGTATCGATTTAGGATCTGTGATGATATGACTTTTGACACTGGCAATCCTTTCTGATGAAGAGTTAGAATAAATGTAAATAAACGTAACAGATGCTATTCGCCAGTCGTACTCAGTAAATTAGGGAACCTCAAGTTTCTATGCAAATACCTCTCTTCAAAAATCTCAAGCATCCTCTCCCGGTTGTAGCAGGTATTGCAGCAGCGACAATTGGTGTAGCTGCACTCGGCACTGTCGCAGTAAACCAGTTTAAACCAGCACCGAAGATTGATATAGAGCGATACACCACGGTGGCGAAAGCGCAAGATCTAACTGATAAAATTACTGCCAGTGGGAACATTATCCCATTCCAAACAGCTAACCTCAGCCCGAAAACAGCTGGAAGAGTAGCACAGCTATTTGTTGAGCAGGGAGATCGAGTGCAGCAAGGGCAAAAGATCGCCCAAATGGAGAATGCCGAAGCACAGGCATCATACGCTCAAGCGCTGGCAAATGTGCAACAAGCGCAAGCTAATTTGAACAAGGGCAAAAATGGAACACGGGCAGAGGAAATCGCCCAAGCGCAAGCTAAGCTTACCCAAGCCCAAGCCAATCTCAATAAAGCGAAAAACGGCAACCGTCCTGAAGAAACTGCCCAGGTGGGGGCAAAATTAGCCCAAGCTCAAGCCAACCTCAACTTGAGCCGATCGATCGCACCACAACAAATCCAACAGGCTGTAGCCCAAGTATCCGTCGCCGCAGCAAAATTAAAACTTGCTCAGGCACAAGTAGAGCGCGATCGATCGCTTCAAGCGTCAGGAGCAGTCTCTCAAGATAAACTAGACACATCGACTTCTGGCTATCAAACCGCCAAAGCTAGCTTGCTTGAGGCTCAACAAAAACTCCAACAGGTACGAAATAATAGCCAATCAGAAATCGCCCAGCGACAAGCCGCCGTCACCGAAGCCCAACAAGCCCTCCGTCAATCTCAGCTGGGTAGTCGCGCTGAAGATGTTGCTAGTCTAGCCGCCCAAGTCGCCCAAGCTCAAGCCGCATTTCAGCAGGCTAAAAATGGCACTCGCCCCGAAGAAATCGCCCAACTCACCGCAGCATTAGCAGTTGCTAATGCTCAACTCCAGTCAGCCCGCTCACAGCTGAAGGACTCCACAGTTGTCGCGCCTTTTGCTGGATTAATTACCCAGCGGTATGCAAGCATTGGGGCATTCGTTACGCCAACTACTTCGGCTTCGACTAGTACTTCAGCAACTTCTACCTCGATTGTGGCGCTAGCTAAGGATATGGAAGTCAAAGCCAAGGTACCAGAAGTAGATATCGGTAAGATTAAAGTCGGTCAAAAAGTTGAGATTACTGCTGATGCTTTCAGTGATAAGCCATTTCAAGGTACCGTGCGATTGGTGGCACCAGAAGCCGTAGTTGAGCAAAACGTCACCTCCTTTGAGGTTCGTGTCAGTATCAATACTGGTAAGGAAGTACTGCGATCAGGGATGAATGTCAATACCAGTTTCAGCGGCAAACGAACTAATAATGCTTTGACAGTTCCCACTGTCGCTATCAGTTCCCGTAAAGGTAAAACGGGTGTCTATATTCCTGATGAAAATAACGAACCTAAATTCAAAGAAGTTAAGGTCGGTAGTACTGTCAGAGACAAAATTCAAGTGCTCGAAAATCTTAAAGCTGGCGATCGCATTTTCATCGATATTCCCCCAGGATTCAAAACAAAAATGATGGGTGACGGAACCAAGTAATTAATAATCACTTAAATTCGCTAGAGTAAATCTATTTTCCAACTCCCAACTCCCGATGAACTTAATTGAAAGCTTAAACATGGCGGTAAAAACCCTCGTATCTAACAAGATGCGAAGTGGTTTAACAATGCTGGGTATTGTGATTGGTAATGCTTCCGTAATTGGGATGATTGGAGTCGGTGAGGGTACGCAAATTCTCGCTCAGGATCAGTTCAAAAATCTCGGCCCAAATACATTATTTATCCTACCTGGATCGCCCAAAGCCCAAAACATTCGGAGTGGTGGGGTACCACCCACACTAGTACTGAGCGATGCGAGAGCGATCGCTCGTCAGGTTCCATCTGTCAGTGGTGTGGCTCCAGTTTTGCAAAATTCTTTTGTAGTTAATTATCAAAGTATTACCACTACTTCGATTATTCAAGGTACAACGAAAGAGTTTCCTGACGTGCGGAATTTTGCCGTTAGTAAAGGACGATTTGTAACAGCACAAGATGTTAGAGAGGATAAACAAATTGCGATTGTAGGTACAGATATTGCTGAAAGACTATTTAGTAATAATGATCCAATCGGTAAACAAATCAGAATCAATAATGTCAGCTTTGAAGTAGTTGGTTTGATGGAAGCAAAAGGTTCTTCTTTTGGTAGCAATCAAGATGATGCAATCTTTGTACCGATTACGACGATGAGCAAGCGGATCATCGGTAGAACATCACCATTTGGACTGCGAGTATCATTGATTTCGGTATCAGCGAAAAATAGTGAAAGTATGGATGCTGCCGAGTTCCAGATTACCAATTTACTCCGCCGTCGCCATAAGATTGTGGATGAAGATGATTTCACCGTGCGGAATCAAAAAGATGCTCTCCAAATTGTCGGGACGATTACTAGTGCTTTGACTTTACTACTAGGCGCGATCGCGGGTATCTCACTATTAGTCGGCGGAATTGGCGTGATGAATATTATGCTGGTATCCGTCACCGAACGTACTCAAGAGATTGGGCTACGCAAAGCGATCGGCGCAACTCAAAATGATATCCTGATTCAATTCACGATCGAGGCAATTATTCTGTCTACAGCTGGCGGAATTATTGGCACTTTAATTGGCATTGGCGGAATTTTCTTAGTGCGAAACTTTACACCGATGACCACAGCAGTTGTTTCTCCACCAGCGATTGTGTTAGCAGTAGGCGTTTCTGGGGCAATTGGTTTATTCTTTGGAGTTGTACCTGCCAGACAAGCAGCTAAACTAGATCCGATCGAGGCTTTAAGAAGTGTGTAATGATTAACCGTGAAAAAAATCGGCTTATTTAATAGTCTCCGTAATCCCATTTTTCGACAGCTTTATCTTGCCCAAACAATTAGTCTGTTTGGTGATGCTTTGACTTGGTTGGGTTTAGCATTACTAGCTTTTGAACTAGCGGGTACATCTGCGCCGATTGTGCTGGCGGGGGCGTTGACGCTGAGAGTTACCGCTTTTACATTATTATCGCCACTAGCTGGCGCACTTGCGGATAGGTTCGATCGCAAGCCGATCCTGATGGTTACTCATCTGGGGCGAATGTTGCTAGTTTGTTGCTTACCCTTTGTAAATAGTATCTGGCAGATCTACGCGCTAGTATTGGGTTTAAATATTCTCAATGCCTTTTTTGCACCGACTTATCAAGCGACGATTCCACTCGTAACTGGCAGTGAAGACTATCGCCAAGCGATCGCCTTATCCAGTACAACTTATCAAAT
>JANNDQ010000248.1:0-3682 GCA_031387965.1 Chamaesiphon sp. OTE_75_metabat_567 | reverse complement strand
AAACTACCGACAAATCCAACTTCCGCCAGATAGGGACGGGCGCAGCCATTGGGACAGCCAGTCATGCGGATCACGAATTCCTCGTCAGGTAAGCCTAATTTGTCCAACAGGACGCGGAAGCGCTCATTGACGCTGGGGGCGATCCGCTCGGATTCAGTGACGGCTAGACCGCAGGTAGGGAGGGCTGGGCACGCCATCGAGAGCCGCACCAAGGGATCGATTTTGGCGGGATCTGGTTCGACTCCATTGTCGGTGAGAATTTTGTTGATCGCATCTCTGTCGGCTGGTTTGATATCATAGATCAGCACGTTTTGATGGGGCGTTACGCGCATCGGAATTTGATATTTCTGGATGATTTCCCGTAGAGCTGTGCGGAGTTTGAAATCCCCTTCATCTTTAATCCGCCCATTGACGATCGAGATTCCCAAAAATACCTTACCATCGCCCTGTTCATGCCAACCTAAGAAGTCTAGATATTTGAAATCAATAGTTTCTTTGAGCGGTGCGATTTTCTTACCCAAATACTCTTCAACTTTAGCTTTAAATTTAGCTACACCCCAATCGTGAATCAGGTATTTCATCCGCGCGTGACGACGGTTGGTGCGATCGCCATAATCCCGTTGAGTTGCGACAATTGCTTTAACTAAATCGTAGATATTTGCTTTAGTTACATAGCCAATTGGATCGGCAGCTCTGGCAAATGTTTCTTCTTTATTATGGGTACGTCCTAATCCACCACCTGCATAAATATTAAAGCCTAATAATTCACCTTTGGCATTAGTAATCACAACTAATCCTAAGTCTTGGGAGAAAATATCGATCGAATTATCACCTGGAACTGTCACCGCAATCTTAAATTTGCGGGGCATATATTGGGTGCCATAAATTGGCTCCTCTCCTTCAGGGAAAATTGTATCGTTGAGATTATTTTTTAAGGCTGCTTTAACTGCGGGTGCAGGTTCGCCACTAATCGCTTTCTCGCCATCCAGCCAGATCTCATAATACGCACCAGTATGGGGCGTAAGTAAATCGGCGACAGTATCGGCATATTTCCAGGCGTGTCTATATTCTGGCTTCTTCTTAAACGGTGCTGGGGGTGCCATCACATTCCGATTCAAGTCACCGCAAGCGCCGAGGGTAGAACCCATATTTTGGACAATTGCGGCAATTGCAGGTTTGAGATTTTTCTTGAGAATGCCGTGCATCTGGAAGCCCTGACGGGTCGTCGCCCGGATCGTTTCGTTACCGTAGTCACTGGCTAATCGATCGAGTGCCAAGTATAATTGGGGCGGAATAAAGCCGCCCGGATTGCGAGTGCGCAGCATCATCGAATAGTCTTTTTCGGCACCTTTGACACGGTTATCGCGATTATCTTGCTGATAGGAGCCGTGAAATTTGAGGATCTGAATCGCGTCTTCGGTGAAATAATTTGTATCGAGGAGTAGCTCGCTGGCAACAGGTTCCCGCAGATAGTTACTATCTGTTTTTAAATGTTCTACTTTTGCGAGTTTCTTGGTGGTGGAAGTGTTGACCATACTGAGTTTAAGGATACTGGCAGGCGATAATTTAATATAGCAATCTTTAATAATTAAGATCCATAGTCTGTTTATTCTAACGTCTACGCTTGCGGTGCCTTGTTAAAAAAAGATATCTTTTCATCTCTCGTTCCGGTGGAGCTACTCGAAGGGGTTGAAGAGGGTGACTCCGGTAACCACAAAGTCCTTCGACCTTTTAGCATCACGCGATCGCTAATTCTTTTGGTTGATGATGTAAAATCATTAGCATATTAGCCACTAATGTTTCTACAGCATAAGCGCGACCATTAGCATCGCAAAATTCAACTTCAAATACATCTGGCTCATACTGCTCAACGATAGTACCCACCTGGCCCCGAATTAGACCTAGCTCTGGCAGATCTTGTAACAATGCAACCACGTCAAGTAATTTCATAGTTTTAATTATAGATTAAAGAACATAGCAAGTAATTAACCGAGGGAAATCTTCGTCAATTCTAACAATCCACACACTGTGAATCGTAGCAGTTTTACCCTCGCGGCTCAAGGTAAAATCATCCTATGAGATTAGATGCAACTAAATGGATAATTATGAAAATCTTCGCAGGTATGCACCTGCTACCGATCGCAATCGCGAACCAATTCTGGCAATTTTGCAGCAAGTATTACCGCCGACTGGGACAATTCTGGAAATCTCCAGTGGTACTGGTGATCATGGGGTATTCATGGCTCCCCAACTTGCGCCGCGCTATTGGCTCCCTTCAGATCCCGATCCTGATGCTAGGGCGAGTATTGCGGCATGGCAACAGTTTACACCGTGCGATCGCCTGTACCCCCCGATCGATCTCGATGCTAGTAGTCAGCAGTGGTTGATAGAATCAAAGGAGCCAATTACCTCAATCGTGAATATTAACATGATTCATATTGCGCCTCGATCGGCTTATCTAGGGCTATTTGCCGGAGCAAGCCGCATTCTCCCTGTCGATGGTATCTTGTACCTATATGGTCCTTTCAAGCAGGGTGGAGTTCATACAGCTCCTAGTAATGCTGCTTTTGATGAGAGTCTTCGGAGTCAGAATCCAGAGTGGGGTGTGCGAGATCTGGAAGAAATAACTGCTGTCGCTCACAGTCATAATATAGAGCTACAAGAAGTCTATCCAATGCCAGCAAATAATCTTTCGGTCGTGTTTAAAGTGGTTGAATAATATTTGAATTAGGCGGAGATTTACCCACCCCGAATTAGCCTTGCGGCTTATTCGCCCCTCCGAGGAGGGGATTTATCCCCAATTGCCCTATAAAGGCGGCTTTCCGGCTCCATCCCCTTACAAAGGGGAAGAGTGGAGTAGAAAATCCCCTCCTCGGAGGGGTGCCCGTAGAGCGGGGTGGGTAAGATCTCCGCAACATCCAAAAAAATCAGCTCCTCCCTCCCCCCTGTCAAATGTCTAACACCGACTTTCTCGCACATCTCAATCAATCCCAACGACGCTCTGTCGAGCATTATTGTGGAGCATTATTAGTAGTCGCGGGTGCTGGTAGTGGCAAAACTCGCGCCCTCACTTATCGAATCGCCAATCTGATCCGTACCCATCGCGTCGATCCTGCGCATATTTTAGCAGTTACCTTTACTAATAAAGCTGCGAAGGAAATGCGATCGAGAATCGAGATCTTATTCGCCCAGCAACAGGCAGAATTTAAGTATGGGAAAGCTTGGGGCGCATTAGATGAGTATCAGCAAACTCAAATGCGATCGTATATTTACAAGACGATTATTAAGGATCTGTGGGTGGGCACGTTCCACGGTTTATTTAGCAAGGTGTTGCGGTTTGATATTGAAAAATATCAGGATGATAAAGGACGCACTTGGAATAAGAATTTCTCGATCTTTGATGATGCTGACTGTCAGGGATTGGTTAAGCAGATTGTCGTCAAGCAGTTAGATTTGGATGACAAGAAATTCGATCCGCGTTCGGTGCGTTATGCGATTAGTACGGCAAAGAATAAAGGCTTATCGCCAGATGAATATAGTCGCGAGCAGAATGATTACAAAGGGCGAGTGATTGCCGATGTCTATAAGCTTTATCAAGACGCGCTCTGTGCAAACAATGCGCTCGATTTTGACGATCTATTATTAGTTCCTGTTCAGCTATTTCGTCAGAATGCTCAAGTCT
>JANNDQ010000242.1:0-1985 GCA_031387965.1 Chamaesiphon sp. OTE_75_metabat_567 | reverse complement strand
GATAAAAAGTGGCTCCAAGACGACCTCGAACGCGCCCTAGCCGCCGGAATTGTCCCCGACTGCTCATTCGATGGTTGCTCCCATTGCGGCGTGTGTGGCACCGATTTCGGGCACAATGTTATCGTTCCACCCCTGCCCATTCCCGAATTCACCGGACAATTCACCCCCAATACCGACAAGGTACAGCGGCTGCGTGTCTGGTATGGCAAAAGTGGCAAAATGGCCTTAATCGGACATTTAGATTTAGCCAAATTATTCGATCGAGCCATCCGTCGTGCCAGTATTCCCGTAACCTATAGTGGGGGCTTCCATCCAGCCCCCCGCATCATGATTGCCAATGCTTTACCATTAGGCTCAACCAGCACGGGTGAAATCGCCGATTTTGAACTCACCGCGATGATGGATGAGGCAGAATTTCAAGCCAAATTAGCGGCGCAATTACCCGCAGATATTCCGATCTATCGGGTAGAATCCGTCGATCTCAAACAACCTGCGGCTTCGGCATTAATCACTAAAGCAGAATATCTGATTACTATTTCATCAGCTAGCGAAACACTTCCCCAATGGGAATCTTGGATCGCGGCGGTGTTAGCTAGTCAGGAAATTATTCAGAATAAAAAGTCTAAATCTGGCAAGAATACGCAAATCAATTTACGAGAACGTTTATATGAATTAGAGTTGCTGAAAGTTGCTGAGGAGAAAGATGTGGAGTTGCGATATGTAGGTAGTTGTGCGAATGATGGTACGTTGTTGCGTCCAGAACAGATGGTGTTTATGTTAGAACAGGTTTCTGGGATGGAGTTACAGTTGGTTAAGGTGGTTCGATCCAGGTTGATATTGAGTATGGAATAGATTGTCCTTATTAAAAACGTATGCCTAAATATTTGTTGATTTTTGCCCGATGTTCCTTACTTGCTGTAAACATAAGCCTTTGGTTATAGTGAACTTCGATAGCATCAGGTACTTTATTTTCTATGCACCATGCAGCCAGATGACCTAGTTTGATATTTTGGGGTAACTTTACTGTTTTAAACTTTCTAGTTATTCCACTTTCATCAGATAAGAGTTCTAATTTAATCTTGAATTCCTTTGTACAAGCACGTTTGTATTTCTTAGACTTTTCTCTTACCTCCTCAGTCGTTAATGTCTGAATGGCTAACTTGGATGAATAATTTAGCCTCATGTAGTAATTAACAGCATCAATATAGGAGGCATTAACCATTACATATTGCTTCCACCGCTCCGCAGGATCTTCACTCCACTCTATTTCTGTCTTTTGTACTTTCTCTTTGGGCAAGACATCATCATTTCTACCTGTTGATATTTGCGATGTATTTTTCTCGTTGGTATCACAGTTAGTCAACGTAAATGATATATTTTTTGTGCCTTTAATTTGTGCGATATCAAAGCTCCAAAACTCAATTTCTAGTTTGGTATGTTTTCTATCTACTAAGTTGTGTTGATGGAATGATGGAGTAATGGCGATCAGCCTTATATCATTTTCATAGTTGACTAAATCTGAAAATGGTTTTTCTTCAACTAAACTCTCATAATATCTAGTCAGTTGTTGGACGATATATCTATCTTCCACATTCTTTAGCTCAATAATGCTCAATCGCTGTCGATCGTCAACCGCTAAAATATCACAAATATCACCGTTAACTCTGTATTGTTTAGCAATTGGCTGAAGTGCTAATAATTCATCTAAGTGCCCATAGACAAATTTTTCGAGTTCAGCTTCACTTTTAAACTCAACTTTGTCCCCTACCTTGTTTAACATATCGATCGGTCTTAACTAGCGTCATGTTATTATTCCCAAATGTCTCTACATGATTACAGCATTCGTGCAGTTCGATCGAGTAAAATTAAGAAGCTGTAGTAAATTGCGGTGTGAACTATGACAGAACTGCTTCAACAGGTAATTGCCCAAATTGAAAAACTGCCACTCGATCGACAAGATGCGATGGCAGCTAAGTTTCTATCCG
>JANNDQ010000237.1:0-4618 GCA_031387965.1 Chamaesiphon sp. OTE_75_metabat_567 | reverse complement strand
CTGAGTACGTGGTAACGCAAATGTTTTTTGATAATAAAAAATTCTTCACATTTGAAAAACAATGCCGTGAAGCTGGAATTAATGTCCCCATCATTCCGGGCCTGAAACCCATTACTTCAAAAAAACAACTGGCAGTCATTCCCCGTACTTTTTATGTGGACATACCTACTGAACTTTCCGGTGAAATATTAAAGTGCAAATCAGATATTGATGTTGAAAAAGTAGGTGGTGAATGGTTACTGGCTCAATCAAAAGAACTAAAAGCTGCCGGTGTACCGGTACTTCATTATTATACATTGGGAAAACCACATGTAGTATGTAATGTGGTAAACCAGCTGTAATGGCTGATAAGGAATTAGTAATTGGGTATTAGGAATTTGGTAAACGACACCTATAATCAAAACGGCCTGATTAAAAATTTTCCATAACAATCAAAATCGCCAGTCCCCGCAGTTTTCCAACTACTATCGACAGATGGAGTCGAGGTTAAAGCAGTATTCGCTACAGCGGCTCCATTCATTTGCCATAGTGCAACGCTCCCGTAGTCATTGCGCCAGAGGATATCGGATTTGCCATCGCCGTTGAAATCGTTGCGAGGGGATACATTGAGCAGATTGGTAATATCATATTTAGAAACAAGAATATCTTGATTTCTAGAGCTAACAAAGGTTGATCCACTTAAAAACAGTCGATCGTCCGTAGCTAAGATGACAGTTTCTTGAGAAACTTTATTGTAATTATATGTCTCTGTTGCTAATTGGAGCTTTCCGTTAGTACCAAAGGAGTTGTCTAATATTCCATTTCGATCGATCCTAAACACGTTGGCAACATTTTCAGATGGTAATTTAGTAGTAAGAATTATCCGATCTTGACTGTCAACTAAAATGGCTGTACTCGGATAATTGCCAGCACCATCACCAGGAGTAGATATCTTTATTTGTCCATTGTTACCAAAAGTAATATCTAGCAAACCATTTTTTGTCAATCTACCGATGTAAGTACTAGCCGTAGATGGATCGTAAGAGGTGAAAATAAAACGATTGGATTTATCTAATTGAAAATCGAAAGGGATCGCACCTAAACCATTGGTTCCAAAGCTAGAATCAATTGTTACATTAGCATCTGAATTAAAACGAGTGACAAAGAAAGCATATTGGTCCCCAAGGAAATAATTAACAATAGTACCATCCGGCAATGGCTTGGGAATAATTGCAAAAAATTTGATGTTTGTAGCTGCAACCCTAGACCTAAATTCATTGATAATTGATTCGCCTAAAATATCATAAAAAAGTTTGTACTTGGGATCGGTCTTGTCTACAACTTGTGGACTGGAAACTATGTTGTTAAAAGTACTGACATCTAACGAAAGATTACCTGGGATGTTGATACCATTCAATGTAAAAGATTTTTCTTTGCCTTTTGCATCTATAGCATTAAGAGTAATGACCAGGTTGTCGAATGAACCATTGCTCTTGCCAATAAATATTTCTTCAGTACCATCAACAGGATTTAAGCGCGGGACTATGATAGGGCTAGACGTGGGCACAATGTATTGACCATTAGCTCCAAAACTAAGATCCAGTTGTCCATTAGCTAAGTACTGAAAGATACTACTACTACTATTAACATTACTATTGATATTGCTATTTTTCGGAATTCCACTAACAATAATATTTCCATTCGGTAAACTATATATTGAGGCACTAACGATACCAGTATTTACTTTACCTGCTGTACCAAAGCTACTATCTAGACTACCATCAGGGTTGTATCGAAAAATAACCAGTGTCTGAGAGTCATCATTTCCAGCAACTAAGATCTGACCATTTGCAAGTAGAATCAGTTTCTCAATACTGTCATTCAAACCACCTAAATCCGTAGTCGCACGCCCATTGCCATCAAAAGTCAAATCGTATCCCGCCATAACCACCTCTATTTTTGGATCTTCATTACTTAGTCTGCTAATTTCCACTCAGATTGATAGCTGCCAAGGGATCGAGCGATTCAATCCTCAAATCCGCACTAGCCAACTGAATCCGACCAGCACTACCGTGGGAAACTAGATCGATAGTCTCGATCGATAAAGACGATCTGAGTCGATCGAGTGAGTTGGATTAAATCTTTGTTTCTCGATCGATCTAATCTATTGAAAATTTTGCCCCATCGCCTGCCCTAAAGTAGAGAGTATCTCTCACATCAACAGAGCTATCGGGAGATGAGTCACTAAATGGATTGGGCTGTCCTGGTTGCTGCCCTTGTTGATTGATATCTGCGACTAGATATGGATTCATGATATTTAGTTTTGTTAAGTGAATTAAGACTAATTCAAAGCTGTTTGACTAATCCAAAAGATCTCAGCACTATTCATCATTCCCATCCAATATCTGCCAAACTAGTCTTGTCTAAACTGTATTCTTAGTCTAGCTTAATTCTATATCACGACACGTATTATACCAATACGTCTTTAGACGTATTGACACAGAAGCTTTATCGATTAAATCGATCGAAAGCCTTATTAACAGCTTCATTGCGGCTTTTTACATTTAGCTTCCCAAAAATATGTTCTAAATGTTTCTTTACAGTTTTGACACTAATCGCAAGCTGCTGAGAAATTTGGAGATTAGTTTTTCCTACTGCTACTAATGCCAAAACTTCGGCTTCTCTTTTACTCAAGCCGATCGACTGAAAATGTTGAACAGGTGAAAACTCTTGCGATTTTTCAGTGCAGATTAGCAAATGTTGTTCGGCAACGAAATCACATAACAGATCGATCCTTAATTGGCGATCGATCTTTTCAATTTGCCAAGGCTGAGTTGTTACAACAATCTCAGATTTCTGGATGCTGAGTTGCTGTTTTACCCAATTATTTAGAGATTCGGGTAAATGATTGGAATTTAGCCATTCCCCATCAAAATATCGATCGAGTAACTTAGCTGCCGAGGCAGACATTAACTGCACTTCACCGCTAACCGTCAACACGATCGCTTTCAACCGATCGAATGCTTGAGCTTGGCTGTTTAATTGACGTTGAAACTTAGTATACTCTTGAGCATTCCGATAGGCGACTTGGATATGCGGTGATAAGATCGTCAGAATTGAGAGATCGCGTTCAGTAAAAGAACTTTTACTGCGGTGAAACCCGATCGATAAATGTCCGAGGGTTTCGTTTTGATAAAAAGTAGTCGGATCGGCTACTATTGCCGAGAGCAAAGGTCGATCTTTTGTACTAAGAGAACCATCTGACAAAGATTGTAATCGATCGATCAAAACTTCCTCAAATGATGAGATTACACCATCACTACGACGGGAATCGCTCACCATAAATCCCAATTGGTCGCGCATTCCATAATGTGAATATAGCGTTTCATATAAACCTTCGCGATTGAGAAACTCGCGATCGCTAATAAAATTAGAGATCTTATTCGGTGCAGGATTGCCTGTAGCTAGATAGTTTTGAAGGGCGGGATTATCACGCAGGTATTCTGGTGTAGCTATCTCAGCCCAGCTATTGACCATCGTTCCCGCCATCATATTTACTCGATCGGTAAAGCTGCAACAAAAAGATTATTCAGAACTAATCAAATTTTCTAGTACCAGCATTATTTCCCCTGGAAACTCTGCCAAAGTTCGGAGCGAATAAATTGAACCAATAGCACTACTAACTAATTGAAGATCCTGACTAGTTAGTGCTTCCATCTTAATTTACCGTTAGTGTGCGGAAATTTTTCTGAAGACATCTAGCTCCAATTTTTTAGAGATCGATGCTTACCAGATTCGGCTCATGTCTAAAATGAATCCTGGCATAACTTCGTTGCAGTTAATTGACAAGGGGGACTCTAAAATTTCTGGTTCTTTTCCTGGTCTGTAGATTTCTACTTGTTGATCCTGAGGGTTAATAAATAGTCCTAATCCCACTCCTAACTGTTGGTATTCCTCCATCTTGATTCTTGCTTCATTCAAGTTATCGGTGGGGGAGCGTAGTTCAATTACGAAATTAGGAATGATCTGAACCAAACCAACAATGTTCACACCCTCTAATCGAGACTTTTCTATCCACGAAACATCGGGCGATCGTTTGCCACCCCCAAATCCTGTGAAGTCATAACCTGTCGAAGAATCAAACACTTCCCCTAAATCTGTTTCTTCATTCCACAGACCAACCCGAAGATTCAGCCTTGAGTTCTTTTTGCCGCTCTCGCCGCCTGTTAGAGCTATAACAATCAATTCTCGATTCGGGGTTAATTCAAGGCGGAGATTGGGATTATCGAGACATAACCGATCGAACTGCTCTGATGTCACAGTTAGTTTAGTGTTGGTGACATCAAGTAGTAATGGCTGGGTATCGACAACGGTAGTCGGGATAATTGGAACGGTTGCGTTCGCGTAGCGTTCACTCTGTGAAATTGTCATAATATCTCCAAGTGTTCATGGGAGCTGGCTTATGTCACCCTAATTCGATCCATTCACCATGAATCTGGCAATAATCCCCGACATTAAAACTGTAAAGCACTCGATCGGTCGATGTCGAGTGAGCGAGGTGTTCGTCATCTGGGCGAAACACCATGTTTTCTAAGTTGGCTGTAGTAACATCAACACCCCGCTCTGTCAGGGCTTGTAC
>JANNDQ010000228.1:0-4814 GCA_031387965.1 Chamaesiphon sp. OTE_75_metabat_567 | reverse complement strand
CTTCGCTCTAAAATAAGTTTGTAAACTTTACATACTCCACCTTGAACCATAATCTTCCACCGTGGCGTTCCGCGATCGCCCGCGCACTACATCGCAATCGCAGCTTACCCAATGCGCGTTATGTTCAGTTAGCAACCGTGGATCGAGATCTCCGTCCGCGAAATCGCTCGCTGGTATTTCGCGGCTGGCTAGAGCCTGGGAGTCAGGTTAAGTTTGTGACAGATATTCGATCGACCAAAGCGATTGATTTACTTGCAGATTCATCTCCCTATGCCGAAGCCTGCTGGTATTTTCCCAAGACACGCGAACAGTTTCGGCTGAGTGGAACGCTGACTCTAGTCACGACGGAATTGATCGCTCCTAGCTACTCAAAGGCTCGTGCAGAGGCGTGGCAGCAGATGTCTGACTCTGCGCGCATTCAGTTCGATTGGGGCACACCTGGGGCAGATAGGAGTGAAGATCCGCAAGCATTTAATCCACCCCAACCGGATGAACATCGGCCGTCAGAGAATTTTTGTCTACTATTACTAGATGTTACTGGTGTTACTCATCTAGAGCTGCGGGGTGAACCGCAGAATTGCTATTTGTACGAATTAGTGAGTGATGAGTGGCAGATGCGATCGATTAATCCCTAGGCTTTAGGTTTTAGGCTCTAGGGATTGGGGGTGAGAGTGGGGATCGATTCAAGTGTGTCGCCGATGCTTGGTTGAGGTGATGTGGATGGAGTGGTTGGTAGCAATGGTGGCTGAGGATTGGGGCTTTGGGCAGCAGGCAGAGTGGGGGGAACTGGTAATTTACTGACATAGCTCAACGATTTACCTAGTGGTTCGATCGTCTGGGCTAATTTAGCTTGTTGTTCCAATTGCTCAGCTGAAGAAACTAATTTACCTAAACCATTAACTAGGTTGCGTAAGTTAGATCTAAACTCTGGATTTCCGGTTAAGTCATCCAAATCGGCGGTGATTTTTTGGGTGTTTTGGAATGTCGATCGAGCCGAATCTAATGTCTGTTGTAGCATCAACAAGGTCTTTGGCTCGTTGAGATTGGCGGAAAGATTTTTGAGGTTGAGTGAGGTTTGATTGGCATTGCTCAAGGTACTCTCTAAATCCTTGGCTAATTTATCTGAATTGACCTTGGACAGGGTTGAATTTAGCTTTGTAATTGATGGATTGAGCGCGTTGACTGTTTTGCGGAGATCGACACTGAGCTTGTCAAAGTTATTTAAAGAAGATGAAAAAGTTTTGCGATTTTCGGAAACTAGCCCGTTGACAGATATGGCTAATTTTCTGTATTCAGCTGCTGTCAGATTCAATTGTGCGGCAGTGGCATTAAATTTATCAGCAGTATTGCCAATTTTAGTACTGGTTCGATCGAGTGATGCTGTTAGGACAGTTGCCCTAGCTGATAAGTTATTTAGACCAGCATCGACTGTTTTTGGCAGCTTGGAAAAATCACCGCTAATTTTATCGATGTTTCTGCTGAGCTTAGAAATATCATCAGCCGCTGTCCCTGCTTTAATCAGAGTGGTATTAATATTCTTGACTACTTCAGGATTGTTGTACAGCTCAACTAATTTTGTTGCCCGTCGCAGCAGTTCATTAAAACTTGCACCAATTTGACCATCGACCTTGGCATTATTACAGAGAATTACATTTTGGTCGCATTTACTATCTAGCGCTTTAGCGATCGTACTAGGATTAATCTCGACTGGACTACGGGGGGTAATTTCCACCACTGGCTCGCCAATTAATCCAGTTTGACTGATTTCTACCGCCACATCTTTCGGTACGATCAGATTCGGATCGTCCATCTGCATCGTCACCGCGACACCATTTACGCCTGGTTCGATCTTGGCAATTTTGCCAACTCGAATGCCGCGATACCTGACCACACCTCCAGGCTGAATCCCTGGAGCTTGGTTAAATTGAGCGATGATATTATAGGTTTGATTCCCAGGTGTCAAACCTCTGAGCCACAAAAAGATCGCACCAAAGACTCCCAACCCAGCGATCAGCATCAACCCAACTGAACCTTCTCTGACTGCCCGTGATTGCATCTCGATCTATTGCTCCTAAACTGAAAATTATTGGGGTGGAATATTGACCGATCGAGCTATGATAATCGCGTTTTTGGCTTAATGTTCACCACTAACATATTTATCAATCTTAATTCTTATGTTACCGCTTTGCTATTGTCATTATTCCCGATTTGGGGTGAATTGCGATCTTTTGAGAGTCACTAATCTGTGTTTATGAGTAAATTAGCTCGGCTGGAACAGGCTCAAGGGCTGTTGGATCTGTGCCGATGGCTGATCATCGGCTCAATGATCGGTATCATCACTGGTACGTCCTCAGCAGCGCTGCTGAGGAGCTTGGACTGGGCGACAGACTGGCGAGCAGCTCATCCGTCGATTGTCTGGCTGCTGCCACTTGGCGGGCTGCTGAGTGGACTAATTTATAACTATTTCGGTCACAGTGTCACGGCAGGTAATCACCTGCTGGTGGCAGAGATTGAGGCTCCACAGGCAATAATACCAGTGCGGATGGCACCATTAATTTTGATCGGCACGACGATCGCGCATCTATTTGGAGCATCAGTGGGGCGAGAGGGCACAGCGTTACAAATGGCGGGATCTCTGGCTGATCAATTGACCCCAATCTTGCGACTAAACAACCCAGATCGGCGGATTTTATTGACGGCAGCAATTAGTGGTGGAGTTGGATCGGTATTTGGGACCCCCCTGACGGGAATGGTGTTTGGGCTGGAAGTATTAAAATTTGGGGGGCTACGCTATGAGGGGATCTTTGCTTGTCTAATCGCGGCGATCGTCGGCGATCAAGTTACTATTGCTTGGGGACTAGATCATCAAGTTTATCAAATCTCGATCGTGCCTGAGTTGACGATTTGGCGGCTCTTGGCGGCAATTGGTGCAGGGATATTATTTGGGCTAGCAGCGAGGGTATTTGTGAGCCTGACTCACCAAATTAAGGGTTACTTTCAGAATATTAATTACGCACCTGCTCGTCCCTTGATTGGCGGTGCGTTGGTGCTGATCGCAATTCAACTTGTCGGGGTGAAATATATTGGTTTAGGGATTGGGACGATCGTCAGCGCTTTTAGTAGCCAACTTTCGCCCTGGGATTTTGCCGCCAAGATTGGATTTACTGCCCTCAGCTTGGGATCTGGGTTCAAAGGTGGTGAAGCTACGCCGCTATTTTATATCGGCGCAACTTTAGGCAATGCTCTAGCTCCACTCTTGGGATTACCATCACCATTACTTGCCGGGATGGGATTTGTGGCTGTCTTTGGTGGAGCCGCGCATGTACCCCTAGCTGCGATCTTAATGGCGATCGAATTATTCGGCGCACCTGTGGGCAGCTATGCCGGGATTGCTTGTACGGTTAGCTATCTTTGCGCTGGCAAGAGTGGTATCTACAGTTCCCCTAGAATCGCAGGGCAGCACCGAGCGTAAAGCTAGTAGTATTACCATTAGCGTTGCTGAATGGAATAGCAGCAGCACCCAAGAGAGATAGACTCTCATTCACATCAAGATCTGCACCAACTTGGGCAAACCCAGTAGTTTCAGTAGTTTGATTTACCGATTGGAACTCTGCGCCTAAACCAATAAATGGCGTAATCGATACTGGTGACTGACGTAAATCCCAATCGTAAGTCAGGCTAGCACCATAGCTAGTGCCACCCGATGGAAATGTGACGAATGGACGGACGGCGATGTGGTCGGCAACACCGATTTTACCATCGATCCCTAAGACGCTCGATCCACCACCAAAAGTGACTGAGGGGCCAATATTATTGTTGCCAACTCCACCAGCTAGCGCTGCTTGAGGGGCTTGAGTAATCGCTGTCATAACTAGACTAAACAGGATTGCGGGGACAAGTAAGAGCTTTTTCATATCAGATCATAATTGTTTTTAGTATAAAATTAGACGGTCGAGTGCTAAACTTGGTTCCACCTAAATGCTACTCTGATCGGTTTTCGGCGATTCTCCGTTGGAGACGTTACACGATCGGTACCTCAGTACAATGACTCAAACCCTTACACCTGAAATCCGCCAAATCATTGAGCGCGTCCTCCAACTGGAGAAAGATAGACTCGATCGCAAGAAAAATTCACCGATTAATGATGATATCCTCAAAATCATCAAAGAAATTATTGTATGAAGCTAACTACAATTCGACTTTGTAACTTCCGGCAGTTTTATGGCGAAACGCCTGAAATCCAGTTAGCAACTGATAAAGATCGAAATACCACGATCATTCACGGTAACAACGGTGCAGGCAAAACCACCATCCTCAATGCTTTTACCTGGGTACTGTACGAAAAATTCACCGCCGCCTTTGCAGAACCGGATCAGCTAGTCAATAAGCGCGCGATTGCTGAAGCGGCTGTCGGTACAGCCGTCGATAGTTGGGTGGAAATCGCCTGGGAACATGATGGCAAGCGTTACCGAGCAAAACGGATGTGTCGGGCTTACAAACAGGAAACCGGAGTCAACCTCGTCAATAACGAATTACTCTACCTGTATATTGGTGATGCTGATGGCAAATGGCTGCATCCCCAGCAACCGCCAGATGAGATTATTGGCAGAATTTTACCCGCCAGTCTCCATCAATATTTCTTCTTTGACGGCGAACGGATCGAGCAAATCGTCCGTCAGGATCAACGACTCGAAATTGCCGAGGCGACCAAAATTCTGCTGGGAGTGGAAGTATTAAATCGATCGATCAAGCATTTAGCCGAAGCGAAAAAAACCCTCGAAACCGAACTTAGTCAGATCGGCGATACAACTACC
>JANNDQ010000182.1:0-3599 GCA_031387965.1 Chamaesiphon sp. OTE_75_metabat_567 | reverse complement strand
ATGGGAAAGCCGATATCCTCTGGCGCAATGATGACGGTAGCGTCGCGCTGTGGCAGATGAATGGTGCTGCTATTACTGCTTCAACTGCTGTTGCTCAAGTCTCTACTGATTGGAAAATAGCTGGCACTGGTGATTTTACTGGTGACGGTAAGGCTGATATCCTGTGGCGGAATGATAATGGGACGATCGCCCTGTGGCAGATGAATGGTGCTACATTAGTCTCGGCTAGCCAGACTTCTACTTCGTCGCTAGATAGTAGTTGGAATGTTGCTGGGATTGGTGATTACAGCGGTGATGGCAAGTCTGATCTCCTCTGGCGCAATAATGGTGGTGCTGCTGTTGTTTGGACTATGGATGGTGCTAATGTCGTTGCTAGTGCGCTGACTTCTGTTGCTGCTGATGGTAATGGCTGGAAGGTTGCTGCACCAGTTATTTAGTGGAGATTTTTGAAAAGTATAGGTTGAATCTCCTAACCCCCTCTAAAACTTTTCCAACTTCTCCCGCGAGGGGTCGCCCGTTATATCTGAAAGATTAACGGGTGGGGAATCGCGGGCATCCCCTCAGGTTGTAGGGGCTGATTGCTGTTCGACATAAACCTTTAGCTGGTCAACAGTTACGCCACCACAGCTAGCAACGAAATATGAGCCAGTCCAGAAAACAGGTTTAGGATAGTAGGTCGCTAAATAAGCTGTGAAATCTTTCCGAATTAAACGACTAGAAACAGTCTTGAGGTTAGCAATAAACTTACTCAACTCTACTTGTGGGTGATAGCGAATCAATAAATGAACATGATCGACTTCACCATTAAACTCTAGTAGCTCACATTCCCACTTGTTACAAGTGGCTGTGAATATTTCATTGAGCCTAGTCAACAGAGCTTGGTTAATCAGCTTTTTTCGATATTTAGTCACAAAGACGACGTGAGCGGTAAGTGAGTAAACAGAGCGAAAACCTTTGTCGTAGGCGGTAGACATAAATTAGCGATAAGTGGTATGATGCTAAGTATGATTCTAACTTACTGCTACCGAATTAAACCCAGCCCCGAACAGGAAGTTCTAATGAACCATACATTAGAACTTCTGAGAAGGCATTGGAATTATTCATTAGGACAGCGGTTAGACTATCTGCGACGTACTCGCTCACAAGTCGATAGATGTTCGATTGTTTCGGAGCCGATTGGGGACATTCCCGAACGGGTTAACTACTATACTCAGCAATCAGACCTGAAGCAAACAAAAGTTTTATTTCCCGAATATCGGCAGATTTGGGCAGAGTCACAGCAAGTAAATTTGCAGCGGCTAAACAAGGCTTGGGAAAAATGGTTAATCCCTGATGCTAGTGGAAAACGTGGTGGTCGCCCTCGGTTTAAGAAACCTGGGGAACTACGGTCATTTGTTTATCCTCGAATCAACAGTCTTAAAGCTGGCGCACATTTGTCTTGTCGCGCTGCTTGGTGCGCTTCTCTGGACGGGAAACCCGTCCGGCGCGCATCCGCTTTTTACGTCGGGAAACCCGACGAGCGCGCGCCGCTAATTGGTGGGGTGTTAAAACTCTCAAAAATCGGTCAAATGAAAGTAGTAGTGCATCGCCCATTACCGGATGGATTTGTACTTAAAACTTGCACAATAGTGAAGAAGGCTGATGGATGGTACTGCTGTATTTCAATGCAGGATGATTCAGTCCCATCAACAATGCCTCTATCGGAGATTAGATCGGTTGTAGGTGCTGATGTTGGTTTGAAAGAGTTCTTGACAACTAACGAAGGTATAGCCGTTCCTATCCCACAATTTTACCGAAAAGCTCAAGGTAAATTAGCTCGTCAACAAAGAAAGTTAGCTAGAAAACAAAAGGGGTCACGTCACTATTTAAAGCAACAGAATCGAATCGCTATAATCCATCAACAAATTGGAAGACAAAGACAAAACTTTCATTACAACACCGCACACGATTTAGTCAAAAAATATGACTTAATTGCCGTTGAAGATCTCAACATTAAGGGACTCGCTAAAAGTCGATTGAGTAAATCAATTCTGGATGCAGCATGGGGTGCTTTTATCAGTATTTTAAACGCAGTGGCGGTCAAACGCGGCGTTCATGTGCTGAAAGTCAATCCGCATGGTACGAGTCAGAATTGTTCTAGTTGTGGCGTGAAAGTTCCGAAAACATTATCTGTTCGTCTGCATGAGTGTCCGAAATGCGGACTGAGCATGGATCGCGACGAAAATGCGGCGGTCAACATTCTTAATCGAGCATTAAGCGATTTGCGTTCTGGAGGTTTCCTCCAGATTGAGCAAATCAAGACAACGAGGTGGGACTCATCTCGTCTGCGCGTGGAGGCTTCGGGAATACCCAGCCATTGAAGCGTGAAAACCTTGAAGGAAGCCCCCATCATATCGCCCAAGCGATTGATGGCGGGTAACGTCACCAGCCTCTAAAGCCTAAGCCTTAAAGCGTAAATTACGGAACTTGTAAATTGAGTTTGTTAGGTTGATGGTAGCCTAGAGTAGTCGAGTGTAAATTTTAATCATCGCCTGCTCCAAAATCATCACCCGTAGGAACAAGATAACTAGGAATACTCTCAGTCTAGTCAGATTAGATCGAGGAATGCTAGAACTCAGCCCAAGCGCTTCCGCAAGCGGATGCCACGCCAACGACAAATAGACACGATCCATCTGAGTCAAAGACTAATTCCAAACCACTATTTTCCCGACAATCATGGCAAATATTGCATTAGGTCAAAGTATCACAGGCGCATTTACCACGGAAGATCCCCTCAGATCTGGTTATCGTTTGGACGAATACGACTTAACAGGTGTAGATGATTATCGACAATTAACGATCGAATTAACTGCCACCAACACAACCACACCGCTGTTAATTAATCTAGTTGACACCATCACGGGGAACATCGTTGCGTCCAAAGAAGCCGCTGTCAATGGTCAAGGCAAAATCTCATTGAGCAACACCATCTTTCCAGGCAGCAATTATCGACTACTAATTGGTGGTCAGAGTGGTAGCTATACAGTCGCAACCATCGACGGCGGGAAAGCAACATCGATCGTCACACCCTACACTGCCAGAAATAATGGTGATGGTACTCAAGCTGCCGTAGGTACAGTTGGCCAAAGTGGTCAGTTTTTCTCACTAGCCAGCTCCAATGCAAATACAGATAAATTTTTGCTAGACATTGCTTTGGGTGTCGATCGCACACAACTCTATGCTGTCGGCTCCGATAGTCCTTACGGCAATCCTGGGGATCGGGATATTCTGTTTAAGATCGATCCAGGTCGTGCGACAGGAGATCAGGTTGTAGAAATAGGTCTAATCAAAGATTCGGTCACTAATCAGGTCCTGAGCATCAATTTAAATTCATTGACTTATGGCCCCGATGGTCAACTCTATACGACTGGTTCTGGCGGCAACGACCTTTATACACTCAATCCGACCACGGCGGTGGCTACTTCAGTGCGGAGTAATATGCCAGGGGATTTGGTCAGTGGTGGTGATTTAGTCTACGATCCTACTGGTAATCGATTTTTAGTCGCATCAATATTATTTCGGCCGGATGGGACTAGAGGCAGCAGCTTGTGGTCAATTCC
>JANNDQ010000178.1:0-1960 GCA_031387965.1 Chamaesiphon sp. OTE_75_metabat_567 | reverse complement strand
AATCGAATTTGAAGACATCTGTATATCACACAAGGTAATGCAGGAAATGAACAGCTCCAACATGTCAGTGTTGGAAGGAAAGCCGATTTTTCGTTGGTATAATATCCCTAGTTATCCATCATAAACAACTGCGATCAGATTGGCAATTAACGATTTTACCTAACTCTAGATCCAATCAATCACGATCTTCTAATAGCAACAGTTCTGAGTTTTTAGGGGCTGGTGCTAGCACCTATGACTTTTCGCATCTCACCGAATCAGTATCTGAATAGACAAATGTAATATAAAGCACCAGCTATATCTACAGTCGTTGTAATAAATTCAGACCATGTGTGTCAGTACCACAGGTATGCAGCAAGTTGTAACTCTTACCTAGTCGTTTAACCGTTTCGGTCTGTTCAAAACTCGGAATCCAGGGATTGGGATTGTTGTAAGCATAGTAAGTCTCTACACCATCAATGCCTAGAGATACCGCCGTCGGAATCAACTCTTCGGGAGATCGACGGTACCGAGATGGATGTGCTAGTACTACTATTGCCCCTGCGTTGTGCAGTGCCGTAATCACTCTTTCCGCACGAGCATCAATACCTCTGGGTTCACGTCCAGTTAGATAGGGAGAAAGACTTGGCTCTAAGGGGTCAAAACCGTATCCGAGAATGTGAACATCAACAGGCTGTAAATATGCCGTAATTTCGATTCCTGTCCACAGATGAACAGATTTATTTTGTTGTTGCTCTAGCCATTGAGCCGCACGATAGTATCCCTCAACGCTGTGATGATCTGTGATTGCCATTCCCTTTAGCCCAATTGCTACCGCTTGCTCCATCAAATTTTCTGGGACGAGCTTTCCATCAGAACAATTGGTGTGCATGTGAAAGTTGTAGTGCTTTGGACAACTATCCGGCTGAATATTGGTAAAGACTTGACGCAGTAGTGTTGTATTTTGGGCTGAGTTTTGGTTCTCCATGGCTTTGGGTGTACGAGTCTGGTAGTTCCCTACGATTGTCAAAGTAGTATTATCAAAAGTTCGCTGTATCTCTTGAAAAGATGCTCCCATTGCGGAGTTGGTAACGTGTGTTTATCCACTGGTCGGGGCAATGGCTCCAGCAATATTTTCACTCTACATCTAAGATTACCCCAATTGTTGCAAAACTTTATGAGAGTGGTGATTACTGCTCTCTCAGTATTTAAAAGGGTGTGAGTAGTAATTTATCTATTGTAGCGATCTGCTGGCAATTCTTACTGGAGCAATAGGTTCAATTATGATATGGACCGTTTGCCCTGCTAGCAAGCTTTTGCGGTATTTCTATGCTTGATCCTTGACAGGCTGTAGACCTTTGACAAATTATCAAAAAGTTTAATGATATTTTAAGATTTCTCACAGATTTAGACGATCACCAGATTGCTAATTTATGATATGCGAGTGCGATAGATTTCGGACAACCGCGAAAGGTGCTGCTGGTAGGGTAAATTGACCAGTCGTCTTGGGGTTTCCCCTCATTAAGCACTTTTCCAAGCAAGTTCTTTCAGCCATCAGGCGGGTGAGGTTACGATCATGTCATCAAAATTACTCCGTTCTCTTTCCCTGGCGGTGCTTTTGAGTTTTTTCGCTCCGATGCTACTTATGTCTGGTTCTTTGGCTAGCACTTGGTTGCTGACTTGTATTCCTGGATTAGGATCGATCGGCCAAATCCCGACCAATATGTTGCTTGACTTCCTCGATACTTTTGGTGGTGGCTGTCCGGTGCAAGGAATGTTAACGATCGGTTTAGTCTGTGGATTTGTCGGTGCACTCTTTGATATCTACGTTTTTTATAGTTTTCGGACAGAAAGATAGTTTTAGGGGTTGGGAGGTAGGAGTTGGGAGTTGGGAGTATTTCAGAGTAGAACTGCGTTCCAAGTTTACCCATTCATCCTAGTCACCTAGCCTTCAATCATTAGTCTCAATTACTTGTATTAT
>JANNDQ010000094.1:0-2663 GCA_031387965.1 Chamaesiphon sp. OTE_75_metabat_567 | reverse complement strand
ATCAGTGGCACTAATTGTCACGCCTTTGGCTTTCAAAGCTGCCTCTAGGGGCTTCCGAAAAATACTCCAGGAGTACACTGTGCCCAGACAGAGCTGGGCGGTAATTCCCAATGGTATAAATAGCCAACGGCCTTGGCTAGCTGGTAAGCCAAACAGTTTTAGGTCATTCATGGAGATATCTTTCCTCACTGTATGTTGGTTCACAAATCCTCTTTGAGCATATCAGTCATCTGGGTGAAATTTCTCCGGCAGTGAATGCAAAAAAATTCTGCTAGATACGACAGAGCAATTCACCCAACTAGATGGTTGAATTGGAGTGGGAATTCATTATCGGGAAGTCACCTTAAGGCGTTTGGTGTGAGCATCGTCTTTTGCTAGCATCAGACCTTACAGCTATTCTGGTAAGCATTAATTATATGAGCAGTAAAGTTTTTCTGGTAATGACTGTCTATAACCGCCAGAACTATCTATCGCAAGCCCTTGACAGCATTCTTGGCCAAACTTATCCCCATTGGCAACTAACTATCTGGGATGACGGCTCGATCGATGATTCTCCTGCAATTGCTCGTAAGTATGCTCAGCAAGATTCGCGTGTTCAATTTGTTGGTGCACCTCATACTGGCAGGCAGCATGCTTTGAGAAGTGCGATCGCCTCTAATGCTAACTATGATTATTTGGCCTGGATCGATAGTGATGACTACATCGCTCCAGAAACCTTAGAAAAAACCGTTACTGCATTAGATCAGCATCCCCAGATAGGTATGGTTTATACCAATCATTGGATTGTCGATGAACATGGAAAGGTTTTAGGCTTAGGTGCCAGATGTCAAATTCCCTATTCGCCAAATCGGCTATTGATCGACTTTATGACTTTTCACTTCCGCTTAATTCGGCGTGAAATCTATGATTTGGTAGGCGGAATCGATTTAGAGTTTCCTCAGGCGCAAGATTATGATACATGCCTAAAAATCTCGGAGGTCACAACCATTGCCCATCTTCAGCAACCGCTATATTACTATCGCACCCACCCAGATACCATTTCTCAAGCACAGCGGTCAAAACAAGTGGAGCGATCGAGCACGGCAATCCGCAATGCTTTAGTCCGAAGAGGCTTAGCCGATCGCTACTGCCTAAATATTTTGGAGGGCGATCGCTTTCAAATAGTCCACCGCGAATCGCCACCACTCACTACTGACCTAAAGTAGAAGCATTTCTGCTCATTGCTGAATCTACAGCAGCCTTTTTGCCAAATGCAGTAAAATGTGAGTTGTACAGACACCTGAAGGATTTGAGATGGCAGCCAACCGGATTGAAGAATTCCAGCAAGCATTTCGCAATTTGCAGTTACAGCCTTTGGTTACACCAGAGGAGATCGCCAAGTTGCGGGTGGAGTACGGTGATGAGTGGCTAGATGATTTGGAGCAGATGGTGTTGGATTGCTCAGATCATAATAATCAGTTAATTTTTGCCGGACATCGGGGCTGTGGGAAATCTACCCTGTTGGCAGAGTTTGCCCAGAAACTATCCGATCGTTATTTTACAGTGGTTTTCTCGATTTCCAACCTTATTGAAACGCCAGATATTAATCATATCAATATTCTGTTTGCGATCGCTGTGCAACTGATGGCCAAGGCTGAATCCGACAATATTAATATTGACCAGTCACGAAAAGATGCTTTTTTTGATTGGTTTAAAGAGCGTACTAAAACCGATGAAATCAAGACAAAGGGGGGATTGGAGACTGGTTTCGATCTGTTTGGAATAATCAAGGCCAAATTGCAAACTGACAAAGTAATGCGTGAGACGATAAAAGAGAAATTCACTAGAAATCCCAATGATTTAATTGATACACTTAATTTGATTGCTAAAGAAATTGAATCGGCTTGCCACAAAAAGATAGTGGTGATTATTGATGATTTAGATAAATTAGAATTGGATGATGTCGATAGGATATTTAAGCAGAATTTAAATTCACTTTTGAAACCAACTTTTACTGTCATCTATACTATTCCTATCTCGACAATACGTGATGGAGTTTTAAAGAAGCATATTGAAGATGCTGTCAGCAGTCGGATATTTGTCATGCCTGTACTAAAGCTCTATTCTAAAGGAGAAAGTCGCGAACAAGATCCTCAACCAGTAACAGATACGATCGATAAGCTGCAAGAGATATTATTAAAAAGGATTAGCAGTGACTTAATTACAGAAGACATTATAATCGAAATTGCTAAGTTTAGTGGTGGTGTAGTAAGGGAACTAATTCGGATTAGCCAAGAGTGCTGTCGTTTAATGTTGGTGCAGTTACGACAAAAAGTTAGAAAACAACAAGCAATTGATGGACTTAGAATTAATCAAGATATTTTAAATCAAGCTTTAGATATTCTACGCAATGACATGATGATTACTCTCAGTAAATCTGACCGTGAAATCCTGAAGCAAACTTATGATAATTATCGCCCCGATGATCCAAAACACCAAGACTTCTTAGATCTACTCCATAATATTTGTGTAATTGAATATCGTAATACTGAGAGTTGGTACGATCTTCATCCGTTAGCGATTAGGCAACTGAAGCAGGAGCAGATGATTTCATGACTAATTCAAATAATGGATCGATTTCTGAAGTAAATCAAGAAACCTATGAGCGTTTAATCGTGTCGATC
>JANNDQ010000065.1:0-6981 GCA_031387965.1 Chamaesiphon sp. OTE_75_metabat_567 | reverse complement strand
GCTCCAGTTCAACGGCACGGCGGGCGTGTGGCGCAAGAAGGTCATCAACGAGGCCGGCGGCTGGCAGAGCGACACGCTCACCGAAGACCTCGACCTGATGGATGTTCTGATGTGTGTCATCAGTTTTGCTTATGTTTGCTGGTTTATAGGCACAGAATCCCCACAAAGACAGGCAGGGGCAATTCATGAATTGCCTCTGCCTGTCTTTAGTGGTTCCAATTTATTTGATTTACTCTAGAAGTCAATTCCATTGGCTTCTAGCCAATTCACAGCGAGATCGTAGCCTTCTCGATCGCCTTTCTCTCTGAAGATTGTCGCAGCAGCCTTCATGCAGATGATACCTTCTTTAGTTCCGCCGAGCAGAGTTCCTGCCAACATAAAAGCGTAAGCGTTGTTGGGATCGGTCTCAACTGCTTTGACATAATATCCCAGCGCCTGCTCTTTCTTGCCTTTTTTTTGGGCGGAGAATCCTAGTTCTGTGTATCGGAGCGATCGCTTATTAACGCTAGGTGTCGATCGAGGAGTGCTCGGTTCATCAATGGGTGCATCATCAGGAACCCGCTCGATATTTTGGATGGTGAGCGAATTAACATCCCCAGCAATTTCGGCATGACTGCTCATGCCTGAAGCAAGAAATACGGAGACTATAGTCAAACCAGCGATCAAAACATGTTTAGACATGGCGGTAGTTCCTAGAAGAGGACAGCACTAAATTAGACCTATAAGCGTTCGTCAAATCTGGTTCTAAAGCTGCCGTATTTAATCCAATACTGCTTGACTTGATGATGGGGGGTATGTAAGCTAGCTGTTGCTTGATAGAGAATAACCTGGCGACGATCGCCAATCCAGATCTTGCCGATCGAGTCTACAGAGATTAAGGTTCCACCCAAGGCTTCAATACAGTCGGTAAATCGTTCGATCGCACTATAATCAACCGTCTCAAATACAAATAAATTACCAGCAGAAATTAAATGTCTGCTCCGAATCCAGCACTGCATTTTCTTCTCGGCTTCTGGTGGTAACATAGGCAACGATTATAGCTACTCCAGATTAATTTCGTCTGCAAAGCTGGCTACTTTTTCAAATCTCAGCATCCCAAAAGCTGACCCCCAGACTTTTTCATGGGTATCGAGATCCATTCCTTTATCGAGACTTACCCAAGTAGTTTCGCCGATCTCGACATCACTAATTAGATATGTCATCACCCCATTGCGTTCGATCAAACATTTATCACCTGGTTCGACTCGTCCTCGAAAAATCTCTCCATCCCGCTGAAAAATCATCGAGCAATGACAGCGGCGTTCCAGCGCATCGAGGGTAATCGTCTTGAGAATATCTGGTTCGCGGGCAGCTCCAGCATAGAGCATCGCATCTTTGAGACTATAATTTTCGATGTAAGTATCTGTACCGCGATCTACTAATTTATGCACACCCTGGCGATAGGGACTCCATAGATCATAATCATATACCTGCTCAGAATAAAACCCGATCGCATTAAAAAATTCAAACGGCAATGGTCGAAAAAAGATCCGAATGTGCGCGTAATGTTGAGGCTCTACGGCTGCTTGGTTGTGATTGCTAAAATCACCAGCCATCCACTGGGCAAGAAGAAGCGAATCACTCATAAATTGGTGAATGGTGAATTAGGATTTTGGCATGGCACGTAGTTCTGAGGAGAAGGATGCGGTGACGACTCCAGTTCCATCACTGGTTTTGATCATTGATACCCGAAATCTCAGATTGGGATTAACGAACCAAATTCTTTCTTCTGCTGCCGCTCGATCATACTCAGTCGTTAATATGAATACACCCTCTGCGGTGATCTGATACCGAGCGGCCGCTGCCATGGTCTCAGCATAACCTCGATCGCGCAACAATAGACCCTGATTGGGTAGATTGGGATCGGGAATTGGTACCAAGACAGTACTGCCTTTGAGAACTTCTTTTTCATCCCAATCAGATTCTCCCTCCCAACTCATTTGGAACGGAACTACCGCTTGACTTGGCTCGATGTCATAAGCTTGACAAAGCTCGATTACTGCCGGAGTATCGGCAGTGAGGGCGACAATATCAATCTCCGATCGCACTGCTTCAAAGTGGCTAAATACCATATGATGAGCACTACGTTGAGACCGCCATTGGCCGATCGAACCTGCTACAAACTCACTAATATCCATTCGTACCTAACTCAACGTTTTTTCGATTTTGACTGTAGCCGATTCGATTCTCCCTTGGGATGATCGTTGATACTCTTGGTTTGTTGTTGGTTTGTGGCGCTAGTTGCCATAACTGTCCCTGAAGCCACAGGAATGTTTTCGATCCCAGGCATTGGCGCAGATAACATCCGCACATTTACCACTTTTCCACCGCGTTTGCCGATCGAATGGATGGTTTGTGACAAGGAGGAATAAGCAACTTTGACTGTATAGGAACTGCTGCGGAGCATAGCTTGATCGGGGCTACCTGCAATATCGATCGCAAAGCTACGACCATTGTTGCCACTCAAGTTAAATGCAGTATTCATCGTCATAATTTTAATCTCCAAACAGTAATAAAACTAATGAATCATTAAATAGATTAAGATAAAATTGAGTAATAAGTTAGAATTTTAACTTATTACTCAGCTATAAATACTAGCTAACTTCCGTGACGCTAAGAATTTTACCGCCAGTCTTCTGAATGTTTTTAATCTTCTGCGATAGCTGGCTATAGTTCACTTCAAACGTCGCGGCACTTTGAGTAACACGCGCACCAAAATTAGCTTTGGTAATCGCAATTCGGAAGCGTTTGCCAGTATTAGCATAAGCACCAGAACCACCGCGAGCAGGCGGTTTAATTGCTGTCGCTCGATTACCAGCAATGTCGCTAATTAGTTTAGCTTTGTTGCTGCTATCACTACTAGAAGCATTTCCCCGCATCAATGCAAAAGCGCGATTAAAGGTAACATTTTTACTGCCCAATTGACTTTTATTTCCACGCGGACAAGGAACGACATTTTCACCGAAGCTGAGGTTGTACTCATCACTACTGATATAAGAATCAATTTCTGCTTCTAACCCAGATTGATTATAAATCAGTACGTGTTCGGCGATTTCAGTTTGGTCGTTTGGTGCCCGACCGAGTAAATGTTTGAAATTTAATTCTACTAAGCGGTAAGAGGAAGAAGTATCAAAGAATAATGAGCGGTATAGATCCGATTGAGCGACAGCTCGAACAAATTCTTTGACGGTAATATCTCCATTCCGCAGCATCGATTCGGCACTGATGAGTCGTTGACTCTCCATGATGTGTGCGTTACCTAGTACTTGCTTATAAACTGCGCGAATCACTGTCTGCAAGTCATCCTCACTTGCATATGGACGTAATTCGACTGGATCTGCATCTGCTAACCAAAGTGCCACGATCATTGCTCCTAAAAAATGAGTTTTAGCTTTAAAATGAAAATTAAATTTTTAGTTACCCAGTTGCGGATTGAGTGAGTTGATGCGGAGATCGACCCACCCAATTAGTAGATCTAGACCATCTCGGTGATGCTGACGATTTTGCCGCTGGTGCGATTGATGCGTTGAATCTGGGGAGTCATGCGATCGCCAGGTACGATATATTCAGTAGTACTGAGGCGGCGCGGGCCAGTAAATTTGGCACCAGTCACCACAATCTTGAACATCTTCTTACTAGCTTCACCGGAACCACCCAAACTGACGCGGGATGCGGCAACTTTGCTAGTGCTATTGGTAGCAACTGAGTAGACTAATTGCGAAGATTTGACCGAGCTACTTACCTGTGCAGGCCCACGATCGATCGCAATCATCCGATTGTAAGTTACTTGACTTTTGCCATCTTCACTCAGGCTCCGGCTGTAAGGGACGATATTTTCCCCGAAAGCTGCCTGATACTCATCACTATCAACGTAGGAATCGATTTCGCTGTCATATCCTTCTGCTACACAGCGGACGATGTGAGCAGATACTTCAGCTTTCGATTCGGGCGGACGACCCAAGAAGTGCATGAAATTCAATTCTACAAACCGATAAGGCGCACATTTCTGGAAATAGCGATTCTGATAAAACTCAGACTTACCCACTGCCCGGACAAATTCTCTTACAGAGATGCTACCATCTGCCAATTGAGATTCTGCGGAGGTGAGGCGTTCGCTCTCCATCACATGGGGATTGCCCAAAACATGCTTGTAAACTGCGCGGATCACTGCCTGTACGTCATCTACAGAGCGGTTGGGCCACAATTCCATTCGGGTCATAGTTGCCATATTATTTTGATTCTAAATTGTTGTTATTGTGAAAATTTAAGTATTTAGGCGCAAGTACTGATTGGATGAAAATTGCCTAAAACCTTTGTGGTGGGCAGTGCTTGTGTGGTGGGCAGTGCCCACCCTACTGTCTAAGACCTAAAGTCTAAGACCTAAAACCTAGACCAAAGTCATACTGACGATCGATCCACCTTGCTTGTGAATCCGCTGATATGTTTCCGATAGCTGCTCGTAGGGCACCATGTAAACTTGGTTGCTGCGGCGGAACTTGGAAATATTGTTTAGAGTTTTGGCACGATAACCAGTAGCCTCGATCCGGTAAACCTTGCCTTGATCGCCAGCACCCGCACCGTGGCGAGAGCGAGGATTGATCGGCGGGTTACGGAAGGTGTTACCAGGAGCCGTCACAGCCGTAGCAATGGCGTTAATCACCAATGAGTTGAGCTTTGGTGATTTACCAGCTAGGTCTGCCTTCAGAGAGCTAGTAGATGCCCCACGCACCATCTGAAACATGTGGGTGAAGCCGACCATATGAGTCAGTGCTTCAGTCTTGTAGCCACGGATGTAAGGAACAATATTGTCCCCAAACACATTTTGATACTCGTCGCTGTCGAGGTATGAATCGATTTCAGCATTGAAGTCACCAGCATCTAAAATGGCACTGTGAGCTTTCATTTCGTCATAGCTATTAGGTGCGCGACCCAAGAGATGGCGGAAATTCAGCTCGACAAACCGATAGCGGGGACAATCGCTAAAGCGAGACATGTACGCATCCGATTTAGCGATCTCCCGCACAAATTCTCGGACACTAAACTCGCCACTTTTAAACTTTGACTCGGCAACTACCGCACGTTCGCTTTCCATCACATAGGCGTTGCCTAATACTTGACGATAAACGGCGCGGATAATTGTCTCTGCCTCATCACTGGAGCGTCCAGGGACACACTCAACGGGAGGAGTTTCGTCAAACAGGCTGACACCTAGTTGTGAAGCTGGTCCAAAAGACATTTACTAAGTCTCCTTAAAATCTGAACAATAATAAAATCTGAGCCTAGTTGTCTCAAAATTTCGGTCGAATTCGGCACTACCTTTACAAGTAATAACCATTGAAATACGTCAATTATGAGAGACTTCAGGCTTTAGCTGCTAAGTTAATCCACTAAATTAGCCGTCCTAATACCCGATAAGCTTTTATAATCTTTCCTATACTAATCTTTATATATATCTGTAACGTTGAATACTAAGAATAGTTAAGCTTTGTTGTTACGATTTATTACGTCTTTATTAGATAATTAGGTAGTAGAGATAATTTCGACCTTGAAAATACTCTCCACAGGGTTGTCATTGACCGTCGCTTCCCACTGAATTAATCTGAGAAAATCTTCACCAGACCTAGTTTCAACGATATCTACGCCCCATTGATTGGGTTGGAGTGCAACAGGGGAGCTACTAGTAGTGGGAGTAGTTTTGATGCCACCTAGAATCAGAATATCAAAATTAACAGTTCCTCGCGCTTGCTGCCGACTGGTAAAGAGAATTTCGGCACACTTTTCGCCGATCTGTTGGGGAGTTAAGCTAGTTGCAGCCCAGATAATTTCGACAATCCAGTGCGGGTTATCCACATAACGGCACTGAATTTCAGGATACGCGGCAAATCCATCGACAAATACTTGGGCGAAGGCTGTTCGGCTCAATATGTGTGCTTGTTCGGCGGTGAGATCGAAGTTGTGGGAAAGCAACATTCGGAGAGACGGAGAGTCATTCATGGCTGGTTGTGAAGGATTTTAATTGGTTGAGGAGGTGATCGAAATAGGGAGTAACAATTTCATGTTGGCTGGGTTCGATCCGCTTGAGGCTGGCTGTCTTAATTCCGGCTAACCCAACCGTCATCGCATCTAGGGGCACTTGAAGTTCTTGATAGAGAGCTTTCATACTTGCCAATCCTGCGGCACTGGTGTACTCAGCTTGTCCACCAGCCAGTCCATAGGTAATCGGGCGCAGGTAGTGCCAAAAATCGCGCCAACAGGCTTCAGCGCGTTCGGGCGGATAGAGTCCACCACCTGGCTCAGCAATTTGGGGAAACTGGACAAAAACTTCGGCTCTAGCTTCATCGACAATTTCGACGACTCGATCGCGTAATAACTGCGCGATCGGGATTAGGCTAGAAGTCTGGGGTGAAAGTGCCTCAATCTGAGCATAGTTTTCATCAGTGAGATACACTCTGGCAGCTTCGGCTGCTTGAAAAATCGCAATACTGGCAGCAGGATGGGATTCCCAACTGTCGAAGCTGACAATTCTGGCTCTAGCAATCAACTCTTTGATTCGATCGGTCAGCATGAGAATTATCAAGAAGTCGGGTTGTCACACCTATTATATCCGTAGTGACTCACTCAGCTGTGACTAAATAACTCGATCGCAAGATCGGATTGCGCTCCGACTGCTTATTGATACACTCAAACAGATCCACAAGTTGCCCCAACTGCAACCTCAGTGGTCTTTTTTGAGTATCTGCCAACCATTTCAAATCTGGTAACTTCGTGAAAACTGCTGCCCAAAGATAATTAGTCCCAACAGTAATTGGTTGAAAAAATTCAAATGGCGATGGTGGATATTGTGGCAATCGTTGAATTTTGCCAGTTAGCGATGGATCTGGCATCAGCGGCGATGGACACAGCAACACGATATTGCCCAACGCATCCTGTTCAATCAAAATT
>JANNDQ010000061.1:0-4306 GCA_031387965.1 Chamaesiphon sp. OTE_75_metabat_567 | reverse complement strand
GTATGGTTCTTTTTACAAGCTTTTCTCCGAATCTAACTCTCTACACCTACAGGATTCTGGAGACAGCGATATGTCAATTTACGTCGGCAATTTATCCTACGAAGTTACGCAGGATGACTTGACTCAAACCTTTGCTGAATATGGCAAAGTCAAAAGAGTTCAATTGCCTACCGATCGGGAAACTGGTCGTCTACGCGGTTTTGCCTTTGTTGAAATGGAAACAGATGCAGAAGAATCTGCTGCTATCGAAGCTCTCGATGGCGCAGAATGGATGGGTCGCGACCTCAAAGTCAACAAAGCTAAGCCTCGTGAAGAGAAAGGCTCATTTGGCGGTGGCGGTGGCGGTGGTGGCGGTCGCCGCTACTAGACTCTACCGTTAGAGTTCAAGTTACGAATATCAGAAGGGCAGGCTACAAGTCTGTCCTTTTGTGGTCAATAAATAGCTGTAAGAAACCAGTTTCTTCAGCATTAGTTAAGTAAGATTGTGGATAGGTTAGGATGTCTCAAGTAATTCCCGGTGAAAGTGAAGGCATTGAGTCCGTGCTCCGCCGATTCAAGCGAGAAGTCTCCAAAGCGGGGATTTTTCCTGATATGCGCAAGCACCGACACTTTGAAACGCCAATCGAAAAGCGTAAGCGTAAAGCTATCGCTAGACATAGACAAAATAAGCGCAGATTTTAATCTGGTGCTTATCTAAAATATTTAAAACTACTAATCTGTTCGTAGAAGTACTTGTTACTCGATCGAACAGATTTTTAGTATATATGTCCGACTCTGCTCTCTAAATAGGGTAGGGGCAATTCATGAAGTGAATGGCAAAAATGTAGGGTGGGCAATGCCCACAGACCATTTAAAGGTACACCAAAAAGAATTTAAACTGTTTTAAGTAGGTGTGCTAAATGTGATTGAACGTAATTAACCGAAATATTTATATTAATAGCTTAGCTCGCAAATGGCTTGTGGGCAATGCGCACCCTACTGGCTTACTTAGCACTTTATATTGCTATCTAAACAGCCAGGATTAGCATTAGTGATATATGGGTGAGAATGGACGCTTGCGCGTCCACTAGCGACTATTTCAGGTTAGCTGCTGCGAAATCCCAGTTTACCAAGCTGTCTAGATAAGTGCTGATAAAGTCAGGGCGACGATTTTGGAAATCGAGATAGTAAGCGTGCTCCCAAACATCCAACGTAATCAGCGGAGTTTGTCCGTGAGTGAGTGGATTTTCAGCATTACCAGTCTTGGTAATCTTGAGCGTACCGCCATCATTGACGAGCCAAGCCCAGCCGCTACCAAATTGAGTTGTAGCAGCAGTTTTGAAATCTGTCTTGAATTGATCGAAGCTACCGAATGCTGCATCGATCTTCACTGCCAATTCACCAGTTGGGGTACCACCACCGTTAGGCTTCATGGATTTCCAGAAAAAGGCATGATTCCAAACTTGAGCAGCATTATTAAAAATGCCTGCTTTGGTGGCATCGCCAAAACTAGCTTTAACAACCTCTTCGATCGACATCTCCGCCATCGGCGTGTCTTTGGTAAGATTATTGAGGTTGGCTACATAGCCAGCGTGGTGCTTGCCATAATGAAACTCAAATGTCTTTGCGGACATGTGTGGCTCTAACGCACTGACATCATAAGGCAAAGCTTCTTGTACAAACGCCATTGGAAATGCTCTCCTAAATTAGTATTCTCACTCTTTGCTGACTATAGCAAATTTCATCGGGTCGATGCGAGGACTCTGGCGTAGAGGTGATTAAATTGGTTAACTAGCGATCGAAAAGTCCAAATCCCAGCCGTTTGACTGAGATCAGTCAATCAATTGGCGGATTGTCGAGTATGAATTTGCGAGTAATATTAGACACATTAGTTACCCAATAACTACTGCAACGTAGATCGCTATTTACTGGTGGTCTATTTTTTCGTCTGGATTCAGACGTGATATTGTGAGTGTCAACTAGTATCACACCTTCATTCTGACTGGTTTTGGTTTGTGCGATGATATTGGTTTTGACAAATCACCAGTGAAAGATGTCAAAATAGTGGGCATATCCAGAACTAAATCAGCCAGAATTGCTATGCAGCCAAATATTGAAATCTATACATGGCGAAGCTGCCCATTTTGTATTCGTGCCAAGGCACTATTAAAAAGTAAGGGTGTTGAATTTACCGAATACTCGATCGATGGCGACGAACAAGCCCGCTCCAAAATGTCTGAGCGAGCCAATGGCAAACGCTCTGTCCCCCAAATTTTTATCGATGATGCTTATATTGGTGGTTGCGATGACATTCACGATTTAGACGCACAGGGTAAATTAGATGCTCTGATTGGGATTGCCTAATCGGTTATGCCAACCAAAAAAGCAGCAAACGAAATGTTTGCTGCTTTCTGATTTAATGAGCACGGAGGGACTCGAACCCCCGCTCCTCAGGACCGGAACCTGATGCTCTATCCACTGAACCACGTGCCCTTATTTGAGCTTATATCATAGCACGATTGGCAAAATTAAACTACTGATTTTACCCAGCAATTCCAAATTCAGAATGTCTTACCGATTATTGTTCAACAGTCGATTGCTTCTGGCGGGGTTGGGCAGGTTTGTTTGATACTTATTGGTACAGATCGAGACTTTCTCGCATAAAGCGGCTCGCGCTCTGGAGGTTCCCGCCAGATTGAGCGAGACAAGACACCTGTCCCTACGAGGTATCTGAACAAGTTTGAATTTGAAATTGCTAATTTCTACCATCAAAAACAAAGTGGTTGCAATCTTTAACGATTACAACCACCTGGACGGGCTATATGATGCGGATGGGGAGACTCGAACTCCCAAGGACAAGTCCACACGCACCTCAAGCGTGCGCGTATACCAATTCCGCCACATCCGCTTGTTAAATTTTCTTGAGGTGCGTTTATGCGCTTTGCTAGGATATCACAATTAATTGGGGTAGTCAATTAGTTGTTAGCTTTCAGATGCAATTCCAAATTCAAATTTTTTGACTATTCTAAGTACTTATAATGATAGGTAGCTGTGAGGAAGAGAGATTAAAGCACACTCTCAGACACAAATTTAATCAGAAAATTCCAGCAGATATGCTTCGCCACCAGCAAATTGTTCTAGGAAAATTATGACCAAACAGTTAATTGACACCCCTATTTCTAGTCTAGTCCAGCAACAGCGGCGCTTTTTTAGCACCGAACAGACTAAATCGATCGACTTTCGGCTCGAACAGCTCACCCAGCTCAAACAGGCAATTATCAATAGTCAAGATGCAATTTTAGCAGCAGTAAAAGCCGATCTTGGTCGTCCTCCGTTTGAAGCCTACTTTGAGATTGCGACGCTCGGCGAGATTAATCTCGCGCTCAAACAGCTCAGAAATTGGACTAAACCCCAGCGGATTCAAAGCCCGATCGATCAATTTCCAGCTTCAGCGTGGATTCAGCCAGATCCGCTGGGCGTGGTGTTGATTATTGGCCCGTGGAACTATCCATTTCAATTGATGATGTCCCCCTTGGTGGGCGCGATTGCAGCGGGTAACTGTGCCCTGCTCAAGCCGTCCGAACACGCTCCCCATACCTCACGAGTGGTAGCTGAACTAATTGGCGACACCTTTGATTCGCGCTATGTTGCCGTTGCTGAAGGCGATGCCAGTGTGAGCCAACAGCTCCTAGCTGAAAAATTCGACCACATTTTCTTTACAGGCGGAACAGAAGTTGGTCGGATTGTGATGGCGGCGGCGGCAAAACATCTCACCCCAGTGACGCTGGAATTGGGCGGGAAAAGCCCTTGTATTGTGGATTGTGATATTAATGTCGATCGAGCTGCCCAGCGGATTGCTTGGGGGAAATTGATTAATGCTGGACAGACTTGCATTGCTCCAGATTACCTGCTGGTGAATAGCCAGATCAAAACTGAACTAGTCGATCGGATTAAACATTACATTCAAGAATTTTACGGCGCAAATCCAGCTTTGAGTCAAGACTATGGGCGGATTATCCACCAGCGACATTTTGATCGACTGGTTGCCTTTCTAGATCGCGGCAAAATTATTCTCGGTGGCGACTACAATGCTGATGAGCGATACCTTGCGCCAACTTTGATCGATGGGGTGACTTGGGACGATCCGGTGATGCAGTCAGAGATTTTTGGCCCAATCCTACCCATTTTGACCTACAACGACCTAGAAGACGCGATCGCTCAGGTTAATGCTCGCCCCAAACCCCTCGCACTATACTTCTTCAGTCGCGATCGTCAGCAGCAGCAGCGGATCTTACAAGCGACTTCATCCGGTGGAGTCTGTATCAAC
>JANNDQ010000049.1:0-14542 GCA_031387965.1 Chamaesiphon sp. OTE_75_metabat_567 | reverse complement strand
TTGGTCACATCTAGCACATCAAAAGTATGCCCCGATAAAGCAGCTAAATGGTGGGATGCAAGTTTAATAACATCCTGCGTGTTCATGTATCTTCTCCACGAGATATTTCAGAAATTTGTTGCTCCATTTTTCTGAAAATCTCACAAGGATCTACCCCAATTACACGGCTGACTAACAAAAATTCAATCACATCTAAGCGTCGTTCACCATTTTCATACTTAGCGACAAAAGATTGGGGCTTATTTAGAGATTTAGCAAGACTATCCTGAGTTAGTTGCGCTTCTTTACGCGCCGCAATCATGCAGCGACGGAATATGTCATATTCATGGGTGAAAATAGATTTCATCGTGCTTTTGCTTGAGCACTGTCTGTACATCAATCAGAATAAACCTATTTTCGGATAATCCCAAAACAGGATATTAGCTTCACTGCTGGATGTGCTAAATCGAAAGGATCTGCTTACCTATCGACAACGGCAGTATAGTAGCTATCCCTCTATTGTGCCATTTTTGGCTCATGTTCCGATCCGCAGCTACATGCTTGACATTCTATTCTCATTACGAGAACATGGAATTATGCCCACTCATTCCCATCCATGCACATCGTCAGTCGCAAAAAATTACTGGAGTTTGCAGAAATACATGCTGATGCCGACGATGCACTCGATGCTTGGTATCGGGTAGCAAAATCAGCCGAATGGGTGAATTTAGTTAATGTTCGGGAGACCTATCCAGCCGCCGATATTGTTAGTAACTTTACTGTTTTCAATATCAAAGGTAATGACTATCGCCTGATTACTAGCATTGTTTATGCCACCCAACGTATTTACATTAAGTATGTATTAACCCACGCTGAATACAATAAGGATAAATGGAAAGATGATCCATACTATTAATCGCAATGTCTATGGCGATCTCTTGGCTCAACATCAGCCCAAAGCGATCGAGACTGAATCTGAAAATGAAGCGGCAATTATACTGGCAGAATCATTAGAACATCGTCAACGCACCCCAGAAGAAGATGCTCTATTAGAACTGCTAATTATTTTAATCGAAAAGTTTGAAGAAGCTAATTATCCAGTGCCGAATGTTGAACCCGCTCGAATGCTGTTGCATTTGATGGAATCGCGGAACATGAAACAAGAGGAATTGGTCGGGGTAATTGGCTCTAGAGGAGTAGTGTCAGAGATCGTTAATGGTAAGAGATCGGTTAGCAAAGCTCAAGCTAAGATATTAGGGCAATTATTCCATGTGTCACCAAGTCTATTTATTTAACTGCGATATCAAAAGGAATTTTTACAGAGAAGGAAATTGATGTTTTACTGCCAAATTAACGATTTTCACAAATTACGGTTACTCCATATCTTTGATGCAGAAGAGTTGTACGAACTGGTAAATGTAAATCGTATTTATCTACGACAGTGGATGCCTTGGCTTGATTCAACAAATAATGTTGCTGATATCGAAAGTTTTATTAAATCGACGCTCCAGCAGTTCGCTAATAACGAGGGATTTGCCGCCGCTATTTGTGAAAATGAGCGTATTATTGGCATAATTGGCTTGAACCGGATCGATCGAGACAATCGTATCGGCTATATCGGTTATTGGTTAGCAGCATCTTATCAAGGTAAGGGGATTATGACTAACTCTTGTCAAATGCTGATCAATTACGCATTTAAGACACTTGACCTTAATCGATTAGTGATTACTTGTGCCACCGAAAATCAGCGTAGCCGAGCTATTCCCCTCCGGCTTGGTTTCACACATGAAGGGATTTCCAGGAATGCTGAGTGGCTTTGCGACCGATTTGTAGACCATGACATCTATTCACTACTTGCTAGTGATAAATAAATTAGAATGTGGAGAACTAAATCATGGACTGGAAAACATATATTTATTCAGATCCCAAAGTTCTGCTTGAAAAGCCAGTAATAAAAGGAACGCGGCTATCCACTGCCAATTAATCGAAATCGACAACTAAAGCGATCGCTAAATTGATTTCTCTCATAATTTCGGGAGGTAAAATACCTGACTTGCGAACAAATCGCTGTAAGTCCACTCCCCGTAGTTGCAGGACATCTACAGCAGAAGTTTTTGTTAACCCATTATTTACATCTGCGTCTACTCGAACTTGCCAAGGATTGAGTTCAAAATGCTGCTTCCAATCGGTCAGGGGTGCAATTAGTTTAAGTGGTAATTTGCCAATCGAATCAACACTAATTACCACAACCGGACGAGTTTTGCGAATCTCCGATCCGATTGTCGGATTTAAGTTAACTAACCAGATCTCCGATCTTAGCGGTAAACTTCAATACTCAATGAAGTCACCGCCTAAAAACTCCTTCCAATCTGGATCGAGCGCGTATTCTGGTGCCATAGCTTCAGCACGTTCGGCTAAAATGCGATCGCGTTCCGATCGTGGTAATTTCAGTAATAATGCTCGATCCAAAATTGGCAGATTGGGTAGGACTGAATTGTCGTCAAGTAAAGTTAACTTGACTCGCTTACCAGAAAATGTATTACTTTGCTGGAGAATTTCTTCCCATGTACCTACTATCTCTCTTGCAGGAAGCATAATGCTTGACTAGAATGATGGGTCTATCTTCCCTATTTTAGTCGATTTGCATCAATTTGATCGATCGAATCCCTCAGATGATGTTCCATTACTATTGGGACGGATGAATTTCTTTATGGAATTTGACGTACGTTTTTATCGATCGCAACTAATATTTGATGTTTGTCCCAAATCATAAATCGATTTGTAAGATTAGTTGTTCGTTCGCGTAGCGTTGCCTATGGCAAATCGAGCCTTCAGATTCTTGAGATTCGATCTAAGCACTCAGATCCTTTAGAGTGGACAGGAAAATAGGTTTTAAGAAACTACCCAACTCTGAATACTCGATCCAACCATTGAACCCAAGCTTAATATTATTTGTTGAAAACTCATCAATAATATTTTATCCTATCAATTAAACTATAGAACATCGATCGTCAAGATCTGGGTGATGCTACCAGTACCGGAAAATTGTTGAGAGACATTAGTATTTTTCCCACTAAAATTCACCGAAATCGTATCATCTAATTGAGGTGAAGTTCCAGATATTTCTACTTGATAGCGTCCTGTCTGCATGAGTGGAGCTAGATTTAATTCGAGTGAGTTATTAGCGATCGATTTGACAAGTTTACCATCGATCTTGACATCTACCCGAGCCATTTTAATCGGAGCGTTACCCGCAGATCCTTGCACTCGGAGAATGTGTGGCTGACTAAGATCCGCTCGATCGAGACTAACCGTGGTAGATTGAACTTGTCCGCCATCGCTACTAGTGGTGACACTCACACTACTCTGACTAATCACGTTATCGAGATCTATAGCCGCTGTTGTAACTGAATGGCTCAGCAATAGCAGAGTACTAATCACAATCGATTTAATCACTTTCATCAATTTTACCTCTACCAAATCAGTGTGAGTGTCAAACAATTTTATTACCTATAATTTGGTGTGACGCTGCTCAGGTTAGCTCTGTTCCACTCGGCTCCCAAACATATGGCAAGGCTTGCGTCTAACCACAATAGGTCGGTCGAGGCATTGATCATCGGGAAGGTGGATCGATCGTCTTAATGCCCGTGGGCAGGTAGGGAGTAGAGGGTAGGCAAGAGTTTTACTAGTTCAGATTGTCCTCGTGCCAAGTATCAGGTTGGTTTTGTCGGTCGATTGCCGATGTTTATAGCATATAATCGACTGAGGGAAGTTGTGATTAATTTAGACTAAAACATGCTGAAAGCTGGAATCGTGGGACTGCCAAACGTGGGCAAATCGACATTATTTAATGCCCTAGTTGCCAATGCCAAAGCTGAAGCTGCTAACTATCCGTTTTGCACGATCGAGCCGAATGTCGGCAGTGTGTCCGTTCCGGATGAGCGGCTGCAAGTCTTGGCAAGGATGGTCAATTCCGAGGATATTGTCCCCACCCGCGTGGAATTTGTCGATATTGCGGGCTTAGTTAAAGGTGCTAGTCAGGGCGAGGGATTGGGGAGTAAGTTTCTCTCGCACATTCGGGAGGTAGATACTCTCGTCCAGGTTGTCCGCTGCTTTGAGGACGACGATATCATCCATGTCTCTGGGGTGGTCGATCCCAAGCAGGATATTGAAGTGATCAATCTGGAATTAATCTTAGCTGATATCGATCAGATCGAGAAACGGATCGATCGAGCACGGAAGACAGCCAAAGGTAGTAAGGAAGCGCAAGTCGAAGTCGTCGCCCTCGAAAAACTTCTCACAGCACTCAATGCTGGCACACCAGCGCGTAAAGTTGAGCTAGCTGAAGAGGAAAGCGAAAGCATCAAAGGGCTGGGGCTGCTGACTCGTAAACCGATGATTTATGCAGCAAATGTATCGGAGGAGGATTTAGCCACAGGAAATCATTTTGTCGAACAGGTAAGATCGATCGCGGTAGCGGAAGATGCCCAAGTTACAGTCGTTTCTGCACAAGTAGAAGCTGAACTACTCGAACTACCTGCTGAAGAAAAAGCCGAATTTCTGGAATCATTAGGTGTAAGCGAAGGTGGTTTAAAATCGTTAATTCGGGCTACTTATCACTTACTCGGACTCCGTACCTATTTTACGATGGGACCAAAAGAAACCCGCGCCTGGACGATCAAAGCTGGGATGTTTGCACCCCAAGCAGCCGGAGTAATTCACTCCGATTTCGAGAAAGGTTTCATTCGGGCTAAAACGATTTCCTATGCCGATATGGTCACTACTGGATCGATGCAAGCTGCTAAGGACAAGGGTTTGCTCCGCAGTGAAGGGAAGGAATATTTAGTCCAAGAAGGGGACATTATGGAGTTTCTACATTCATAATTAGCCTACAAATCCAATAAAGTATCGACCCAAGCTGGTGCTTTAGGAATCGGATTGCCGAGCTTTTCAAACATTAATAAAGCGACCAAATGCACAACAAACAGGTAGATAAAATTACTCAGCAAAATTAAACCGATTGCCAGAGTTTGAATCACCGCAAAACTAGGCTCGGCGAGGATGCCCAACTGAATAAATAGCCACTCAGCTAGATCGTGAATCCTCGCCATCAGATACATCCAGAGATCTTCACCCAAGAAAATCGAAGTTAACCAGAAGCGAAAGAATACGCCCAAGCAATCGAGCAATGCACCGAGCGAAATCGATGTCAACCAACTGGCACCGCGTCGCCAACATGCTCCCAATTGCACACCCATAATTCCATACGGAATCACAAACAAAATACTCCGCGATGGCCCAAGTAGCACTGATAATAGCAATCCAGAAACTAGCGCCGTCATCCACCCCGCCCGATTGCCCCAGCGTAAGTAAATCAGTGCGATCGGAATCGGAAAAAATATTCTAAATACGGGGATACCTGGTAAATAATAACTCATCAGCCACAGCAGACTAGTCGTGCTAGCGAGGAACGCAGTTTCCACCAGCACAATCGGTGGTTTACTTGGCGGCAGCCGATCTACTGGCTGTTGCTGCTGTTCGAGGGGTGATTTAGGCTTCAGGGGAGATGACAATGGATTACCTCGATCGACTGCACGATCGGCTAAATGAGTTATGATATAAGCACTCAGTCTAGTGAGTTAGTCAATTCTAATTGTAGACCGACTCACTGCCAATCTAGATCGATAGCATCTAGATTAATTAAATTGCGTGTGGTCGAGTTGCCCAACTTTGAGATATGTCGGAACTCAGCACAAATCTAAATAATTTAGACACGATCGTCAATATTGCTCACCAGATCCCGATCGATCCAAGTCGCTTGGAGATTCGAGCAGTTCGTGAGGAAGAAATCCACTGTGTCGCAGATATTATCACCCGCAGCTTTCATTTCGACAGGGGCTGGATGGCGTGGTTTACCCCACTATTTAAGTTGGGCATCGCCGAAGACTTACGCAATCGGATTCGTCCTCGGGTGGCTATTTCTAGCTACCAGAAGCCTCAGCAGCAAGTTTGCTCAGTAGCAATCCATCGTGAACAGGTGGTTGGTACCGTTGAAGTTGGTGTGCGCACAGCCGATCGACATCGTCCGAGTAATTATCGGTACGTTTATCTCTCCAATCTGGCTGTCAGTCGGGATTTTCGACGACGCGGTGTAGCCCAAGAATTAATTAAAACCTGCGAACTGTTGACGATCGAGTGGGGTTATACTGAAATCCATCTCCACGTTATGGGTGATAATGAGCGCGGTCGAAATTTGTATCAAAAACTTGGCTACGAGCTGGTTTCGAGTGAGTTTGTTTGGTCGATTATTCCCTGGCATCGCCCGGAACGATTATTTCTGCGTAAGCAGCTCGTCTAGGCTCTAAAGTAGCGATAGTCCTCCCATAACCGTTTGATGCGCCCGATAATGGAGAGATATATAGTCAGCAATATTTAAAATCTCATGGCTCTTCCACCTACGATTAATACGCCCAAACCGATTCAGCTGGGGCAGTGGATTACCAACCCACTCAAGTATATGCACAACTATGTTCAGGAGTGCGGGGATATCTTCTCAGTCAAGATAGCTGGCGCACTCGACAAGGCAGTATTTGTTAGTAATCCTCACACGATTCAACAGGTATTAACTAACGATACTAAGCAATTTTCGGCACCTGGTTCGATTAATCAAATCTTACAGCCTTTTTTAGGCGATCGCGGTATCATCCTCCTCGATGGAGGTGAGCATCGTCAGCGGCGACAGCTATTGATGCCCCAATTTCATGGTGACAAAATTCGGGTGTATGCAGATCTAATTTGTACGGTGACACGAGATTTAGTCGCGCAATGGCAAGTAGGTGAAACTATCAATCTGCGTGAGCAAATGCAGTCGATTTCGCTATCGGTAATCTTGCAAGCTGTATTTGGATTGTACCGAGGCGAACGCTACGATTTGATTCGGGCTGGATTAATTAAAGTGATGTCGTTGTTAGAGTCACCAATTAATGCCAGCTTTGTACTAATCCCAGCATTACAGCAGGATTTGGGTGCATGGAGTCCGTGGGGGAAATTCTTACGCGATCGTGCGGAACTCGATCGATTAATATATCAAGAAATTGCCGATCGTCGTCGAAATTATCAATCAGATCGCACCGATATTTTGAATATGTTAATCGGTTCCCAGGATGCCGATGGGAATGGGATGAGTGATGTCGAGCTGCATGATGAACTGATGACGATGCTATTTGCCGGACATGAAACGACGGCAACCGCTTTAGCTTGGGCGACTTATTGGATTAATTATCTACCTGAAGTCAAAGCAAAACTAACCGCAGAAATTGCCACCCTCGGCGCAGAACGCGATCCGATTACCATCAGTAGACTACCTTACTTGAATGCTGTCTGTTCTGAAACATTACGGATTTATCCAGTAGGGATGCTGACATTTCCTCGGATCACAGCAGAGCCAGTTTCTTTGCAGGGGTATGAACTTCCAGCGGAAACAGTAGTTGTCGGCTGTATTTATCTCACTCACTATCGTGAGGATCTTTACCCAGAACCCCATTTATTCAAACCAGAACGCTTCTTAGAACGTCAATTTTCTCCCTATGAATATCTCCCTTTCGGTGGCGGTAGTCGTCGCTGTATTGGGATGGCATTAGCTCAATTGGAAATGAAATTAGCCTTAGTGGAAATCATCGCTCGTTGTCAACTCGAACTTACTAGTAAATCACCAGCAGTTCCAGCTCGTCGCGGGGTAACACTGGGGCCAAAAGGTGGGATTGATGCTAGGGTTATGGCGATTAATTGAAGTGAGTTTAAGCGGAGATCTACCCACCCCACCCTACGGGCACCCCTCCCAAGAGGGGATTTATTAGAAATCATGTTACTTTAAAGCTCAACAATAACTGGGGCGTGATCGCTGGGCTGGACTAGTTTACGAGGTTCGATGTCGATCGTACAGCTAACAGCTCGATCGAATAGATCTGGAGTGAGATAAAGATGATCGATTCGCCAGCCCCGATTGCGTTCAAATCCCTGTTGACGATAATCCCACCAGCTAAAATGTCCACCCTCGGATGTGAATTTTCTAAAGCTATCTTGGAAACCCAAACTAATCACTGATTTGCGTAACAATTCTCGTTCTGGAGCAGTTGCCATTACCCGATCTGTGGCAGTAGTTTTGCTGTGAATATCAATTTCTTCAAGGGCAATATTAAAGTCTCCACACACGCAAATTGACTGTTGGCCCGACGCAATTGTGGTTTTTAAATACTCACCTAATAATTCCAACCACCGCAGTTTGTAGGCGTATTTGTCGCTACCAAACAGATTTCCATTCGGGACATAGAGGTTGACGATCTGGACACCATCAAGATTGCCAGTGATTACTCGTTTCTGTTCATCCAAATCTCCGACGGTGGTTGGTGCCAACACACCGCTAAACCCACTGCTAACATTAGCTAATGGTTGCTTACTAAATATTGCGACACCGTTATATGATTTCTGTCCAGAAATATAAGCATGATATCCGCAAGCTTCAATTGCCTCAAGCGGAAACTGTTCATCAACAACTTTAATTTCTTGTAAACACAGTACATCAACCGGATTTTGCACTAACCAATTAGTAACAATATCTAGCCGTGTCCGAATTGAGTTGACATTCCAAGTAGCAATCTTCATTTAAGCTTTAAGCTTTAGGCTTTAGGTTTTAGGTTTTAGGTTTTAGGGGACAATTAAGATTTTAACTATTTACTAGTTTGCTAGTTGTGCTGGTAGCACAAAAGAGCCATTAGCATCAGTTTCGAGATCGATCGCGTCAATCACAGCATCGATATTTAACTCACCATAGATATGTGGAAATAAATTAGCTGGATCTGCACCTTCATAACGAATTTCAGCTTTAACTCGATCGACATCAATCACCAGAATTACTAAATCTGATTGAGACTTAAAAAATCGATTTGCCGATCCGATTACTTGGGATACTGTCGAGCAGTGAATAAAGCCTTCAGTTGCTAATGTATTGCCTTGATAAGTTCCCAGATTTTTGGCTGTTCCCCATGCTTGACTCTGGGTAATATGGAGAATGGTGTGCATAAACTTGTTAATAATTAAGTCGATCAAGAATGATCGATACATCTTGAGGTTGAACGCGATAATACCATATCCGCGCTGGCAGCACTAGGATGACTGGGCCATTGCCACAGTTGCCCAGGCATCCGCAACCATCACAAGTGAGATCGGGACGATCAACTGCGCGAAAAGCTGTCAAGATTGCGGCTGCACCCTGTTTGCGACAGGTACGGTTTTGACAAATCAGCACACAAGCTGGATCTGGTAATGGAGGATTAGCAACTAACTCTTGATTCATCCTAATTCGATTATCTCCGGTACGCGACCCGATCGAGGATCGACTAACTCCATAAATCCTCAGATATACTATTATCAACCTTAACAACTAATAACTGTTGAATCATCTGATGCAGTTGTTTGAGCTTAACAGGCTTAGTGAGATATTCATTAGCGCCAGCATTCAGACATTTTTGTCGATCGCCTTCCATTGCTAGCGCGGTAAGTGCGATAATCGGGGTCTGAATCAGTTTGGACTTTTGACGGATCTGAGTAATAGCTTCTAGTCCATCCATCCCTGGCATTTGAATATCCATCAAAATCAAGTCAGGCTGATACTTCTGAGCAAGTTCAATTGCTGATTGTCCATCATTAGCAACAATTAGACGATAGCCCTTGGCAGTCAGATAACTAGAGATCGTATTAATATTCAGCTCGTTATCTTCAACGATCAGAACAAGCGGCGGCTCGGCGATTTCTTCAATGATCGTGTCAATATCATCGGTATTAACACTAACCACATTAGTGGCATCTGAACAAAGATCAGGATGTGGTAGTGATATCTTTAGGCAACTACCTTGTCCAATTATACTAGTAGAGTCTAGTGTACCTCCATGTAAAGCAATGATCGGCCCAACGAGCATTAAGCCCAATCCGCTGCCGCGACTATCGACTGGGAGTAAAGAGACAGGAGATTTATCCTCCTCAGTAGCAGGCGGAATCTGTTTGCTCGTATCAAAAATCAAAAACTCAATGATCTGTGGTTGGCGATTAACAGCCAGCTTGACTTTACCACCAACGGGAGTGGAGTCGATCGCATGACTGAGCGAATTAATCAGAACTTGCCGCATCCGCTGGAGATCGACGAAAGTACTACCAATATCTGCTGGGATATCAAGATCTAATTGGATTTGTTTCTGAATCGCGTGATGTTTGACAAAGCTAGCACTAAAATGGCAAAGCTCGGCAACTGAAACATGGGCGGTTTCGAGTTCTAGTAACCCTGCCTGAATTTTAGAGAGATCCGCCATATTATTGATTAGAGCGAGTAAGTATTCACCACTGCGATCGATCGTCGTTACCGCATTTAGCTGTTGGGCGTTCATTGCCCCAAAGACTTCTTCCAATAAAGCTTCTGACATGCCTAAAATGCCACTGAGGGGGTTGCGAAACTCATGACTAACTGTGGCAACGAATTCTTCAGTAAAGTAGTTTGTACCCCCAAACTGGTGGGATTTAGGTAGGCTAGATAGTCGTAACTGCGGGTAGTTTTGTTCGAGATTTTCGACGTAAGCTTGAGCGCCTGCTCTGCTATAACAATCATGAGCATCTTGCAAATAGACTGCGGCAATCTTTGGCTTGCCCCATTCTAAGTACAACTCAGCGGCACATTCGTAAGAGATGGCTTCTGCTGCTAGATCTCGATCTGCTTGCGCCGTTAGTATAGCTCGATCGAGTCTGTCGATCTCTCTGACATATCGTTCCACAGTTGCCACCTATTTCCTCTCCCTACTAATTAAGTATACCCATCGTATAGCTACTAATTACAATATAATCTACGACTATGAGAGATAATATGTTTTGAGCGCATTCTCAATTAAGTAAGATGTGCAATGTATATGTAAGTTCTACTCCTTACTCCTTAGTTAGTGACTAACAAACCATCTCCGCTCAAAAACTGGTTAATAACTAGCTCAGTCGCCTTGGGGGTGAGCGGTGGTTTTACATTGCTATTTACCCAAAATTTAGCTCAGTCTGCGCTAATCGGTTTAGCGACAATCCCTGGAGTGGCAGCTAGCGGGATTGTGAGATCTCGTCAACGTCAACGACAGCTAGAGCGGCAACTAGAGCGAGGTAAATTGCGATTACAGCACTTGCAGCAGCGCGAAGAAGTTCTCAATCGGCAGATCCACGTAAGGGGAAAGGATTGCCAAGCGATCGAACTCCGCACATCACAATTGCACAGTTTAGCAGCTAGTTTGACCGATCGAACCGATCGTCACCAGCACGCGATCAAACAACTAGAGCAGCAACTAGCCGCTCTAACGCTATATTGTGAGGATCGACAAGCCGTTGCAACAAAGCTAGATCGCAAAATCCAGGATAAACAAGTTCGCAATCTAGAATTAGCTACTAACTTTAATCAGCTCAAACTAAAATTATCTGAGCTGCAAGCAGAACAAGTTCAGATCCAAGCTACTAACAATCGAGCTATAGTAATTCGCAGCGATATACAGGCTGAGATCGATCGATCTCAGAAAATTAAACTGGAATTAGCACAACAGATTGAAACCTTGCAGTGTCAAGAAGTAATAACAACTGACTTAGACGATACAATTAGACAGCAGAAATTAGCTCTATCTGAATTAGATCTAGCAATTAGATCTAGACAAAAAATTCACCAAACCACCAGCACAGAAGTAGACCTATTAACACAAAGCATAGCTAAGCTATCACCAGAAATCATCAGCCAAGAGCAGAAATTATCAGATATTTTAGCTCAATCAGCCGAACTAGAATTATCACTTGCAAGTAATCGGTTGCAGTCGGAACAGCTGGAATTGGAAATTTTCAATAAAACCAGTTCATTAGAGTTGCACAATCGAGAATTTGAAATAACTCAGTTAGAATCAAGGAATTCTATCACTGCCGAAATAGAATTAGCCTTGCAAGTTAAGCAGGAGGAACTAGATGAATTAGAGCTGAAGTTAATTGATAAGTATGATGAACTCGATCTGTACAACCGCGAATTAAAAACAGCTCAGCTAGAATTGAGCAGCCGACAGGCTGAATTAGACAATCTAGAATTTAAGATTCATACTAAACGCCAAACAATTGATGAGCTAGATCTAAGTCAAACTATCCAAGTATTCGATCCAAAACCACCAGTCATCGCTCGTGAAATTGAGTTAAATGTGTTAGAGGGAGAGTGGCATGATAAATTCATTGACAATCCGCACCTGATTGTTTTACAACACATCGAAAAGCATGGGACAATTACAGAAGCCGAAGCTAGTAGTAAACTCGGTAATGCTCGATCAGTCAGACAATTTGCGAATAAATTAGCAGAATACACCCCAGATCTACCCTTCTCGATTCGAGTAGAATCATCGCCGAAAGGTAATCGCTACCTTAAAGAAACTCAGAACTAAAAGATCGGAGCGATAGATCGATCAAATTACTTTTGATAGCCTAGTTTGGTTAGAGTCGATCGAGTTTCCTTGACAACATCTTTATCTTTATCATTGAGTAATGGCAAGATCTGAGGAATCAGATATTTAGCTGACTGTGGCATATTTCCTAATGCAAAGACTGCCCCACGGCGAATTTTTGGATATCCGTCTTGGAGTAGTGGCACAATGTCAGGAATGGCAGATTTTGCCGATTCACCCATTTTTCCTAATGCAAAAATGGCAGGGTCACGAGTGAATGAATCTGAAGCATAAAGTAATGGAATTAATTGTGGAATCGCTGATTTTGCCAACTCTCCCATATTTCCGATTGCCTCGATCGCATTACTACGGACAGTTGAATCATCCAAAAGTTCAACAATTTGAGGAATGGCAGGCTGTGCTAGTGATCCGATCCTACCCAAAGCTTCGACTGCTTTACCGCGAATTGTTTGATCTGTGTCGTCGAGCATTTCAATGATGCGGGGAACAGCAGGTTGTGCTAACGCTCCCATCTGGCCTAATGCTTCGATTACCTCACCCCGAACTCTTTGATCTGAGTCTTCGAGAAGTGGAATTATTTGTGGCATGGGAGTTTTAGAAAAGAAGCCGATTGTTGCCAGTGATTGAGCTGCCTTACCGCGAACGTTGCGATCGGTATCCTTGAGCATTGGCATTAGTTGCGGTATGGCAACTTGCGCGGAGCTTCCCAGATGTCCTAATGCATAGGCAGCACTACGACGAACGTCTGCATTTGAGTCTTTGAGCAGTGTAATTAATTTTGGAATGGTCGATTTTGCTACGTCGTCTATACCACCGAATGTTGGCATGATAATGTTTCCTAATGCGTGAGCGGCATCAGCACGAACTTGTGAATTTGAATCCTCAAGTAACGGAACGATATGGGGAATGGCAGATTTTTCCGACATTAATCCCAATGAAAAGGCAGCATCGGCTCTTTCTTTTGGATCTGAGCTTTGAAGCCGCCGGATCTGCTGCCTAATTTCAGTCTTAGATCCTTGTCCTAATGTATATCTTGCACTGCTTACTGGGATTGGTTTTGTTTTGCCTAACGCTTCGGCGGCACGATCTCGAACCTCTCGATCTGAGTCCTTGAGCAATGGGATTATTAGTTTCTTGGTAGTTTTTGCCAGATCTTTTTTACTTGTTAGCACTGAGATCGCACTAATGCGAACGTTTAAATCTGAATCTTTCAACAGTGGAATGATTTCAGGTGCGATCGATCGTCCTGATTCTGAGATGTTTCCTAAAGCAACGGCTGTACGAGAGCGCGTGAAAGAATCCGAATTACGAAGTAGTGGAATTAGGTGGGGAATGGTCGATTTCGCAGATTCTCTCATCCGGCTAAATAGATCGATCGTCTGATAGCGAACGTTTAAATCTGAATCTTTGAGCAGTGGAATTAAGTAAGGAATAATAGATTTGTCTGATGCCCCGATATATCCTAATGTCCAAACGGCACGATCTCGAACGCTTGAATCTGAGTCCTTGAGTAATAAAATAACTTGGGGAATTGCAGATTGTGCAGATCGTTCCATTAACCCCAGCACAGTAGCGGCACTAGCACGAATGTCTGGATTTGAATTTTGGAGGAGTAAAATGAGTTGGGGAATCTCAGGTTGCACCAACCGCCCCATGCGTATCAATCCATCGGCGGCACTAGCACGAACATTTGAATCTGAATCTTGGAGAAGTAAGATCATCTGAGGAATCGCTGATTTCGCATACCCGCCCATATTTGCTAAAGCGATAACGGCACTAGAGCGAATGTTGGGATTGGCATCTTTAAGCAATGGCATGAGTTGGGGAATAGCCGATTTTGCCAATTTTCCCATGCCGCCTAATGTTTTGACTGCGGTAGAACGAATTGTTGAATCTGAGTTTTGGAGCAGTGGAACGATCTGGGGAACCGCCGATCTTGCGGAGATTCCCATGTCGTGTAATGATCTTGCTGCTTTCCCCCAAATTTTTGGATCTGCGTTTTTCAGGAGCTTAATCAATCGATCGATCTCTGCTTTTACCTGGTCTTTAGTTGGGCTAAC
>JANNDQ010000029.1:0-2112 GCA_031387965.1 Chamaesiphon sp. OTE_75_metabat_567 | reverse complement strand
GAATTATTAGATGCCATAACAGAGATTTATTAGTTGGTAATTTACGCAAGTCGGCGAATATTTTCATCCTAGCAAACAAAAGTAAGGAACTCGGAAGGATCTCTGTCAAAATTGAGTACCCAAAAGAGGTCGCTTACAGATCGGCAACCGCACCTGAAACTGGCTACCGACTCCGATCTGGCTCTTGACGCTAATTTCGCCACCGTGCTGTCGAGCGATGGATTGAGCGATCGCCAGTCCCAATCCAACCCCACTGACGGTGTGAGATCGCGCCCGATCTGTCCGCCAAAACCTTTCAAATACTCGTAGCAGATCTTCCTGGGCAATGCCAATACCTGTATCCTCAATCTTCACCACCACTGAGCTATCCAATCGCTGCATCGTGAGTGCGATCCTCCCTCCAGTTGAGGTGTAGCGCAGAGCATTCTCTAGCAGGTTGGCAAACATCCGCAGCAGTTGAGTAGCATCGCCTGTTATCTCCAGGCTGGATAGTAAACTGCATTTCACAGTCATTTCTTTGGCTTGAAATTGAGGTGCTAGGAGTTCGAGTGCGTCTTGTAACAACTCATCCAAGGGAATAAAGTACTGTGGGAGTAGGTCGATGGCACCATCCATCCGGGCAAGTAAAAGTAGATCCTCCACTAAGCGAGTCATCCGAGTGGTAGCATCAGCCATCCGGTGTAACTTTCTCCCCACTGGCAGCTCTACCAGTTCTGAATACGTCAGCAGGATATCTTCGATCGAAGTCCTAATTACGGTTAATGGACTGCGTAACTCGTGTGAAGCATCAGCCGTAAATTGCTTGAGTTGCCCGAAACTGCGCTCGATTGGCTGCATCGCCGAGCGGGTTAAGTATAATCCACCGATTCCCGTCAGTGTCAGGGCAAGCAATAGCCCTAAACCAATCCCCCATCGGAGTTGACTTAGTGTCTGCTCGACACTGGCGATCGAGGTGCTGGTTCTTACATAACCTTCCAATTGTTTGACTTTTGCGCCCGTCCCATAAACTGGAACTGTAATGATCCGAATCTGCCCCTGTTGTTGAAACCGCATCAAGCTAGACATTAAGGCTAAAGTTGGAAAACTAGTGCCAACAGTTGCTAGTCGCCTAGAGCTAATGCTAAACCACTCGACACTCTGATCCGGTCGCAGCAGATTATGCCAAGAAACATCTTGATCGAGGGTGCGATCGATAATCTCACCTTTGGCGATCGCCAGACTCGGCGCAGCTGCTTTTGCCAGAGTCAAAAGTTCGTTATCCATTTGGCGATACAGACTCTGGGAAAAAACCAGGTAAATGGCTCCGGTAAACGTGCTTAAAGTGACCACTATTGCGGCAAGGTAAACGAATAGAAGCCGTTGGCGCAGCGCACGAAACATCAAGCTAAAACTCCTGTTTGAGTCGGTAGCCTACTCCATAAACCGTTTCAATCAACTGCGTAGGGGCACCCACGGACTTGAGCTTTTGCCGAATGCCACAAATATGAGTTTTGACAGCATCTTCTGCTGGAGAGTCGTCTAGCGTCCATAGACGCTCCAGAATTTCACTCCGGGTAAATGTCCGGTGGCGATTGTAAAGAAAAAGCTTCAGCAAGACATATTCTTTCGGAGTCAGATCGAGCGGTATTTCGCCGTATGATACCTCATGATTGCTGGGATTAAAGCGTAATTCACCCCACTCCAACACCGGAGGCAATGAAGACCGACCTCTTCGCAGTAAGGCTCGCATCCGAGCCAATAATTCCGTCAAGCTAAAAGGCTTGACCACATAATCATCTGCTCCGGCATCTAGTCCCATGACTTTATCCGTGTTAGTATCTTTAGCCGTTAGCATCAGAATGGGCACCTGATAACCCTGGGATCGCAACTGTTGACACAGACGAATGCCATCAATTTTAGGTAGCATGATATCCAGCAACAGCAGATCGTAGGTGATTTCCACTGCTCGAACCCAACCTGCTTGTCCATCAGCCGCAATATCCACAATATAGTGCTGACTAGTCAGTGCTTCTGCTAACGCTTGAGCAATTTCTTCGTCATCTTCAATTACCAGAATTTTCATCGATTGTTGGTGTAACTTCTGCTGTAAAAAATCGCGATTCGATCACTCAC
>JANNDQ010000004.1:0-3878 GCA_031387965.1 Chamaesiphon sp. OTE_75_metabat_567 | reverse complement strand
TTGAGTGCCGATCGAATGAAGGTCGGATGTTCGGCATCGCCAGCAACTGATAGCACCCGCCCACGGCTGTCACAAACCACAGCTTGAACATAATGGACAGATTCAATCAGTCCTTCTCGTAATAAATGAACGGTGATCGCTGGAGCTTTAGTACGTTGAGCCATTGTTTGTGGTAATTTGCTAATCGATGCTGAGCTAAACTAAATAAATAATAACCAGTAAATAGTTCCTGCTACTACTGCTCCCAATAAACTCAGAAAAGTGAACTTAATCCGGTTGAGAATTGGCTGAACTTCATAACTAACTAATAACCGATCGCGAGTCAATATTTCTGGTGTTTTGATCCAGGTTTGACCATCATACCAGCCAGATTCTTCATAAAATATCGACTCGTTGTACAGCCGATTATTAACGTGAATCCAGCCCAGATATAGCCTAATCGCAGCTAATGTCACAAATACTAAGCTACCACCGATCGCGCAAATCCCAAACTGTATCGGAAATCTGGCGATCGAGAAACTCGCTTCCGCTAGTGGAGCCGTAATAATCAAACTCCAAATTCCTACCCAAATTAATTTACCAACATATTTAGTCGGTGCTAGCTTTACCCATCCAAAGAACCAAGAGTTTTGTAGCTCTTGATATTCATTGATTGGTTGTTGCTCCTTGGGGACTGGACAAAAAGAACTAGAAGTACTCATCGGTTGACAATTGAAATTATAAGCTCCAGATTTTTGACACTTGCTGTTAGCGCTTTAGAAATCGTCTTCACTATCATCATCAAAATCGGATTCTGGACTAGAGCCATAGAGATCGACGGTAGGCTCAGGATTTTTGGGCTGTGTTTCTGGCAGGGCAACGATTTGACCATGACCCCAGAATGCTTCCAAACTATAGAATTCACGAAGTTCTGGCATCATAATATGGACGATTAGATCGCCGTAATCTATTAAGATCCAACCACCTTTGTTATGACCTTCTCTGCGCAAGGGCACTCGATCGAGTTCTGCTTCAAGTTTATCGGCAATGGAGTCAAAAATTGCTCGCAGCTGAACTTTTGAAAAGCCACTAACAATTAGTAAATAATCAGCTAGGGTGGAAACCTCCCCGATATTAATTAATACCATGTCGCCAGCCTTGCGATCGTCTGCGGCTTCAGCAGCAAGGAATGCTAGTTGTTCGATCGTGTATTCTGGAGTTTGAATATTTGTCAAGGTTGCAGTCATTAAGTTAGGTTTTAGGCTTTAGGTATTGGGAAGGCTTTAGGCTTTAGGTCTTAGGCTTTAGGTTTCAATTGCAAGCCTAAAGCCTAAAGTCTAATACCTAACCCCTAGATCGTGTCATTGCCCAGTTACGGGTGCGAATCGTGCGGGGGTGAATCAGACAGCGAGTAGATAGTAGATATTGAAGTGAATAATCACAGGTATGCCATACGGCTCGATGCAGGTTTTGATAGCTCAGTTGACGCAGGGACTGCAATTCTTCGGTGTCCCCACGCCCAGCTTCGAGGGTGTCCGCTAAGAATATGATACAACTCATCGCCCCCATCTCTGGTCTACCGAGGGTATGATCGGCGATCGCCTGGAGAACTTCGGTATCTGTGATGCCAAACTCATCGCGGGCAACAATCGCGCTCACGTCAGCATGTAATAGGTGTGGTGCGGCTATATCCACTTCATCAATCGGGAGTCCTTCTGCTCGTGCAAGTTCTAATAAACGTTGGGGTTTGAAATATTTTGCCAGATCGTGCATCAATCCAGCTGTCGCGGCGATATGGGTATCTAGCTGATAGTGTCCGGCGAGTTCGATCGCCATCTGTTCTACTCCTAGTATATGTTGGATTCGTTTAGGAGGGACATTTTCACTCAACCAGGCTAGAACTTTTTCACGCACGATCTTTGGCGATAGGTGTGGCTACCTCTATTTTAGCGAGATTATCTCTGTGGGGCGATGCTTTGCTAATTTCAATCTATTTTGCTAATTTCAATCTATTAAGTCATCTTGTCCCAATCCATCTCGTAATGCTTCAATTGCTGTAAAACCAAATAAACCAGCAATAAATGAAGCTACATACCTAGCTGAGGGACTATTCTGAAATGGATCTGTAGATATCATTGAAACTAAGCTGATTGTTGCAACAGTTAAAGCGAACCCAGTGTATAGCCGAAAAATTTGTCTTTTCATAAGTAGTCCTCTTTTTCTCCAGATTTTTGTTGTATCTTCTCCTGAACATCTCCACCTACACCATCAAGACTAGCCGCAGCAAGAGATTTGGTTTCTTGTGTCCCTAGTATTTGTGTTTTTTTGCTTTCAAGCCTTTGAATCTCTAGCTCTATTCCCTCTATCCTAACCTGTTGCTCCTGTGGTTGGTGAAACATATTGACATCTGACCTTAGCTTTTCAATCTCCTGCCTCATCTCCCTTTCGTATTTTTGGACATCTTCGGCTCTTGATAATAATTGCATTAGCTGATCTTTAGTCTGTCGAGCAATCGTCTCCCTCGCTCTCATTTCATTTTTTAGCTCATCGCATTGCTCCATATAAAACTTAGCTCGTTCCTCGTTGAACATAGCTTGACACTTGAATTGCACAATTTCATTCTTTGCCTCCTCCAGCATTTTTGCCTTCCGAAGCTTAGATATTTGCGTATTCTCATCATTATCATCACTACTTTCCCTTGCTGTTGGAGCTGCAACAGCAGCACCTGCACCTGTCAGAGCAGCTTCATATTTTCCCTGATAAGCAAGATAGGTGCTGAATGCTCCCAGCAAAATCGCAATTAACAGAGAAGGTGATCTAAGTTGTTTTAACATTATTGATTGTTGAGAGAAAACATCTTACTCCCTCAGCTTACAATCTAATGTAACATCAGTAAAAAATTTGGCATTAAGTATCTCGACTAATTGAGTGTGGGTAATCATGTTTTCTCACTCATCATTAAAGTACCCATTTGCGAGAAACCCAACTTTTTTGGAAAAGTCGGGTTTCTTAGTTGTCACTAGTGAACCCCAGCCGCCCGCTTATAAGCTTCATCCAATACCTCAGACAAGGTAGGATGAGCATGAACGTAAGTTGCGAGATTTTGGATCGAATTACGTTGGGCGATCGCATTGGATGCCTCATGAATCAGATCCGCCGCATGTAAGCCGATAATATGGGTACCCATCACCTCACCAGTATCCTTGCGATAAATCACTTTTGCCATGCCGTCTGCTTCACCTTCAGCGATCGCTTTCGAGTTACCTTTAAAATAACTCCGTACCGCTGCAATTTCAAACCCACCCGCTGTTCCAGCTTCCTTTGCTTGGCTCTCGGTCATCCCGACAAAACTAATTTCAGGATGGGTAAACGCTGCTGCGGGAATGCTCTGATAGTCCATTGTGCGCGATCGACCGCAGATATTTTCGACAGCGGTAATCCCCTGAGCGGAGGCAGCATGAGCCAACATCATCTTACCTGTAGCATCACCGATCGCCCACAGATGCGCTACGGGTTTTTCATCGATCAAGACCTCCAGCTTATCATTCACCGGAATGAAGCCCCGACGGTCAAGGGCAACCCCTACGGCTTCCAAGTTGAGGTTTTTGGTATCGGGAATCCGACCAGTCGCCACGAGGCAGGCATCGACCTCTAGAATTTCGACGACTTCTTTAGTCTTCGCATCGGCTAGTTCGATTACCACTGGGGAGCCTGGAATTACTCGTTTAGCGAGAAGGCTAGATCTGGCATCAATGTCACGCGGATCGATGAGAATCCGTTTGGCGAGTTTGGCAATATCGGTATCAAATCCTGGCATCAATTGGTCGAAGAATTCGATCATTGTTACTTCCGAACCCAGTGCTGTGTAGACATCAGAGAATTCTAACCCGATATAGCCA
>JANNDQ010000408.1:0-2821 GCA_031387965.1 Chamaesiphon sp. OTE_75_metabat_567 | reverse complement strand
TCCAGAATTACTGTTTCGCTGTTTCCTGACAAGTGGCGGATTCGGGTCGCTGATAATGGCAGCGGGATCGAGCTTACCGATCTTCAGCAAGCGGCTACAGCTCATAGTACGAGCAAAATCGACGATCGAGCGGATCTATTTCAGATTACTAGTTTGGGATTTCGCGGGGAAGCTCTGCATAGTCTCGCCCAGCTTGCCGATCTAGAAATTTACAGTCGATCTCAGCACAGTTACGACGGTTGGCATCTAGTTTACAACCATCTGGGTGAAGTTGTCCGCCAGCAGGAGGTGGCGATCGCCCCTGGGACAGCAATTGATGTCGAGAATATCTTCGGTGAGTGGTTAGCCAGAAGAGAGGGTTTACCAAATCTCAACCATCAGTTGCGCCAAGTCCAAACAATCATTTATCATCTAGCGCTGTGCAATCCGCAGATCGGTTGGATCGTAGAGCAGCAGCATCGTCCGTGGTTTCAAATTGTCGCCAGCAAAACTGCCCAGCAAATTATCCCCCAATTATTACCTAAAGTCGGAGTAAACGATCTCCAGTATGTGGAGCTGAACATTCGATCTTCAGATCCGATTGAAGAAGGACCAATTCTCAATCCAGAACTCGCTCCAGCTCAAATATCAGATAGATCGATCTCTAGTAAAGATTGGGGCATAGAATTAGTCAACGCCTCCCAAATTCAGTTAACTTTAGGATTACCCGATCGCTGTCATCGGCATCGTCTAGACTGGGTAAAAGTCGCCGTCAACGGGAGAATTGTCCGCGCACCAGAACTAGAACAGACGATCGTCAGCGGACTAGCTCGAACATTACCACGCGATCGATATCCCATTTGCTTTCTTCATCTTCACATCCCACCCCACTACATCGACTGGAATCGGCATCCCGCCAAAGTCGAAATCTACCTGCAACAGATGGAATACTGGCAAGCTCAGGTAACCAAGGCAATTGATTTAGCGCTAAATATTCAGCCAGAAGCAGCTGAAGATCATGGTACGAGTCAAACCAGCCGAGTGGGTAAACTACTCACAGTCGCCGAACAGCAAGGAGCTTATCATCTTCCTTCGAGGTCGATCGCCAGATCGATCGATAATAATTATGCTGGCGAGAGTCTGCTCGAACTTCGCGCTGTCGGACAAGTACTCAATACCTACATCATTGCCGAACATCCCGAGGGACTCTGGCTCGTAGAACAACACATTGCTCACGAGCGGGTGCTATACGAGCAAATAACTACTGCTTGGCAACTATTACCCCTAGAACCCCCAATTATTCTTTCGCACCTGTCAGAACGGCAAATAGCACAATTACAGCAAATCGGCATTGCGATCGACTCCTTTGGTGAAAACTTGTGGGCAATTCGGACAGCCCCCGCACCGCTGTTAATGAGGGAAGATATTGCTGATGCACTAACAGAACTCAGTTTGGGCGGAGACTTACAAGCCGCTCAAGTTGCTGTCGCCTGTCGCTGTGCGATCCGCAATGGTACACCATTGAGCTTACCCGACATGCAGAGCTTACTCGATCGCTGGCAACGCACCCGCAACCCTCGCACCTGCCCACATGGTAGACCGATTTATCTCTCTTTCAAAGAAAGCAGTCTCGCTCGATCGTTCCGCCGCCACTGGGTAATTGGCAAAAGCCATGGAATTTAGTTGGGTGGATGATGGATAGCTGATTGACCGACAAATCTTTTCGGGTAGGTTGGGTTGAAGAATGTTGGCGAAGCCTTTCCGAAGGAAACAACCCAACATTTCTAGGGTGTTTGAGTTGGGTGTGTTGGGTTTTCTCCTTGGGGAGAGGCTCCGCCAACGCGTTGCTCTACCCAACCTACAGATCTGAGTCGTGGATGTTCTTGGCAAGCCACTTTGATTGTTAACGGTAGAATTGGGTTAGTCTAAGCGTAGATATAATTAAATTGGTAAAGTTACTTGAATTATTGGCTACTCAAATCTGAACCAGATGTCTATGGAATTCACAATCTCGAATTCGATCGAACCACAATCTGGGATGGAGTCAGAAATTATCAGGCTCGAAATTTCCTCAAGTCAATGGAAGTCGGCGATCTAGCATTTTTTTATCATTCCAATACCAAACCACCGGGAATCGTCGGACTGATGCAGATCGTCGAATCCCAAGTAATCGATCCCAGTCAATTCGATCCTCAGAGCGATTACTACGACCCTAAATCCACTCCACTCAGCGCACGCTGGCATACAGTCAAAGTAGAATTTGTTAGCACTTTTACCCACAAAATCGACCTAGAAACCTTACGATCTCAATTTACCCCCGCAGAACTATTAGTCGTAAAACAAGGCAATAGACTATCCGTAATGCCGATCAATCCTCAAGTCGCCGAACAGATTTTATTCCTAGCCTAAAACCTAAAACCTAAAACCTAAAACCTAAAGCCTAAAACCTAGAGATTAACCGGAAGCTTCACACCCCAACCCTTGTAGTTAACATAGTATCGTCCAGTTCGCGGTGGACAACTCACCCTGTCACATAGTTGACGAGTAAACCTTTCTTCCATCTTCCGCGCCGACTTTTCCAGCGGATTATTTTGGTAAGTCTTTCCGCCTTGAAAATAACCCTGAAAATAGCGTTCGCCAAACTTACTAATTCCGCCAGCTCGATCGCACTGCTGAGCATGAGTCAGCTCGTGCGCGAGTAATACCAATCGATCGGTATCGCCAGACTTGTACTTTGCCCGAATATAGATCCGATCGCAATAAGTTTGGGCAGACGAATCCACCCCGCCGATGTGAGTTTCCGTGCCGCCTTGTGACCAGCGATCGAGTAACTTAGCTTGAT
>JANNDQ010000742.1:0-4539 GCA_031387965.1 Chamaesiphon sp. OTE_75_metabat_567 | reverse complement strand
GACTCTGGTAAGCCAAAACCGACGTAACTAAGCACTTCTTCCCAAGCTTGGAGTTCGGCCATGGTTTGGACTTGGCGCAATTTCTCGGCATAAAAATTGTGCCAGAATAAGGGTGCGATCTGGTCGTATTTCTTCCAGCGTTTGCGCCAAGCGCGGACATCGCGATGATTGGGTAATGCAACGCCGACGATCGGCGGTAAGTCGGCATAACTAACGAATGTACTGGTCTTTTTGCCAACAACATGCACTACATATCGCCAGCAATTAACTTTATAAATGTCTTCTGGCGATCGCTTGAGGTGCATGGCAACTGCCGATTTGGTGACAAATCGACTTTGCGGATTGGTTACAACCGTGGCAGGTTTGGAGGCTACTAACATGGGGGGACACCAAAAAGGGGCGAATGAATTATTGGTGATGCACGAAATTGTGATGCTGGGTTCGGAATTTAGCTAGGGGATTGCCCTTCATCGAACCAGTCTCAGGTCGGGTAGATTTACTAACTATTATAGTACATTGATACCATGAATGCTAGGAACGGAGTTAAATTGTACGCTGAATTTCGATCGAAACTCAAGACACCAGATGTGGCGTGGTAGCTGGATTGGGACGCTAATGGGGAAGGCTTTAGGCTTTAGGTAAGAGGGAATAGAGGGAAGAGGTAAAAGGTAAAAGGTAAAAGGTGTAGATCTTTCGTTCTCCCATTAGCGATTGGTATTGAATTCTAAGATGACCCTATTCCCTATTCCCTAATTCTGGCTGTGAAATTGGGAAATATAGATTGATACCACTCACCTCGATCGAGAATCGATGGGCGATCGCGGTCTATCTTACCCCACCAGTTACAACCTATGCCTACTATTGTTTCCTCTGCACCGATCGAGCGACTTACAAAAAATATCGCTGGGCAAGTTGTCGGTAAGGATCGGCAGATTCAGTTGGTCTTGACAGCCTTATTAGCTGGCGGACACGTTTTACTCGAAGATGTCCCCGGAGTTGGTAAGACTTTGCTCGCCAAATCTTTAGCCAAATCGATCGATGGTAAATTTCAGCGGATTCAATGTACTCCAGATTTGTTGCCTTCGGACATCACGGGGACTAATATCTGGAACCCAGGTAGTCGGGAATTTGAATTTATCCCTGGGCCAGTTTTTACCAATATCTTACTAGCTGATGAGATCAACCGCGCCACGCCCCGCAGTCAATCAGCACTATTGGAGGTGATGGAAGAGCGGCAAGTCACCTTAGATGGCCATTCCCGCCCCGTCACGGCACCTTTTTTCGTAATTGCGACCCAAAACCCGATCGAGTCTCACGGCACGTTTGCACTGCCAGAAGCGCAGATGGACAGGTTTGCAATCTCGCTCAGTTTGGGCTATCCAGATCAAAATGAAGAGCTACAGATGTTGCAGGGATTGGCTACGGTTGCACCCATCGGTAATCTCGAACCATGTATTTCGCTCGAACAGCTCCAAGCAATCCAACGACAGTGCCAAGAAGTCAAGGTAGATCCAGCGATTCAACAGTATATTGTCAATTTAGTTCGTGCTACTCGCAATGATAGCGAGGTTAGCCTCGGAGTCAGTCCCCGTGGCTCGGTTGCCCTATATCGAACGGCTCAAGCTTGGGCATGGCTCCAAGGTCGATCTTACGCGCTGCCAGATGATGTTAAGGAGCTGGCTCTCTACGTTCTTTCGCACCGCATTATCGCGACTGGTGGACGGCGGGGAAGTCAGGTAATTGCTCGATTATTGAAGGAGGTTCCGGTGGGTTAGGCTTTGAGCAAAGCCTAAAGCCTAACTCACGCTGTTTTGAAGAATCGAATTAGTTCACGCGCATGTTCAAGAAATTGCCCATCAACGGTAATCTGTGAAATTGCCTGTTTCGCTTCTTGTGCCAAGCGTTGATGATCTAGTTCGTTACTTGCTTTGAAATCTGCCATTGATACAGTAATTTTCGAGAGTTCTTCCCGATTATTGTCCCAGCGGTAATTTTGCTGACTGAGCCAAGATGTGTCTGATTCTGGATCTAATTGAGTGGTTAATTGAGTTACTTGATATTCCAACTGTTGAAATCTACCGCGCAACTCTAGGATATCAGCACGAGGATAAGCAAATTGTTCTTGCATCGCACCTAGTCGCATGGCTAGATACTCATAAGTACTAATTGCTGGGCGTAATAAAGTTAGTAATAATACGCCGATCGAACTCCAATAGCCTAAGGAGGTGATCCCATTAATTGCTAACAAATATAACCCGATCGCGGTACCTAAATGCAATCCGATCGCGATAATTAGAGATTTAGTCGCAATGCTACTAGCATATTGAATCTGACGATCTTCGACGCTAATTCCTTGCAATTGAGATTCCTTTCCAGTTTCCGCTGCGGCTTTGGCTTTGAAATAAATATTCCAAGGCACAGTCACAATCAAAATTGACCACTCAAAAATCCCAATGCCAATCGCCCAATCTAAGATACTTCCAGTGGGAATCTGAAACCAATTTAATAGTCCAAATGCTAATACGGCAATAAAAATTAGTCCAGAATTAAAAGCTGCAATACTGCCGTACATAATCTGCGGGTTGTTATTTTTTCTATTCCTCCATTATTAGTGGTTAGTTAGTTGGATTGAGATCGAGCTATGCTACTTTCTCAACCTGCACAGCTAGATTGATGTTGTTTCTAGCATTAATTTTGAACGCTTGACACCAATCGGAATCTCAACTGGATAGTCACCCGTGAAACAAGCTGAGCAAAAATTCTGAGGATTTCGATCGGTTGCCGCTAACATCCCCTCCCAAGAGAGATATGCTAAGGTATCAACCCCAATTTGAGTGGCAATTTCAGCCACAGATTTAGTTGCGGCAATCAATTGATCCTGAGTATCGGTATCAATCCCGTAGAAGCAAGGATGAGTAACTGGTGGCGAAGAAATCCGCATGTGAATTTCAGTTGCTCCCGCATCCCGCAGAGCTTTGACTAGTTTACGGCTAGTGGTGCCTCGGACGATCGAATCATCAATTACAATCACCCGTTTACCTTTGAGCACATCTCGGAGCGGGTTTAATTTCATCCGAATCCCCGCTTCGCGCATTTCCTGGGTAGGCTGGATAAATGTCCGCCCCACGTAGCGATTCTTGATCAAGCCTTCGGCGTAGGGGATGCCTGATGCTTCCGAAAAGCCAATTGCGGCAGGGATACCTGAATCAGGTACCCCGATCACGATATCAGCGTCGTGGAATGATTCTTTGGCTAGCTGCTTACCTAGTCGCATCCGATAACTATACAGGCTCTCCTCATTTACCCAGCTATCGGGACGAGCAAAATAAATCATCTCAAAAATACACAGCTTGGGCTGAACTTTCGGTGCCCAATTGATCGCGGTAATTCCTGATTCTGTAATCCAGAGTAGTTCGCCAGGGTTTACATCGCGTTCATAATCTGCGCCAATAATATCTAGGGCACAGGTTTCTGAAGCTACGACGTAGTGACTGACGTGATCAGGCATCACTCCCAATACTAGCGGACGAATACCGTGTGGATCGCGGATTGCCATGATTCCGTCGGGAGTGGCAATCGTGAGGCTAAATGCTCCCACACACAGTAGACAGGCACTAATTGTCGCGTCAACCCAGCTTTTACCAGCATTGACTTCTTCCCGAATGATCAGCGCAATCATCTCGGAATCGATCGTCGTGGTGAGTTCGCACCCCCTGGTAACTAGATATTCCTGTAACTCGGCAGTATTGACAAGATTACCATTATGTGCAAGGGCAAGCTTGCCGAGTTTGGTTTCGACAATTACTGGCTGGGCATTGCAGCGACGACTGGCTCCAGTCGTTGAGTAGCGGGTGTGTCCGATCGCAATCTGCCCTGGTAACTCCTGCAAAATTTCGGGGCTAAAGACGTGAGATACTAACCCCATATCCCGATGCTCGTGCAGCTGTGACCCGTCAAAAGTAGCAATCCCAGCAGACTCTTGACCGCGATGCTGGAGCGCATACAGACCAAAGTAGGTCAGCTTTGCCACTTCCTGCCCCGGTGCATAGATGCCAAACACTCCACAAGCTTCTTCAGGTTTATCAACAGCGTTGTCGTCATTGATGTCGGCACAAAAATCGAGATGCAAGTCGCAATCGGGAATCATGAACGTTTTCAGTGGGGAGTGGTGGCTAAAAATTATGTCTGGGATCGCTACTCTGGTGAGTAATTTTGATATCGAGTTAGCTTGGTGTCGCTGGCGTTAGACTCAGGTCAGTAAGTGCTGGCGATCGACTATCTGCTCAAGCATAGCTCATGACTGTCTTTAAATATACATGCTAGATACTGTAGACAGAGATAATTAAATGTAATATTACTGGCAATAATTGAGATATTGCTAAATTAAAAGGTATTTATTTTGAGTATTATTAAGAAATGCTTAATAGTTTATTAACAATAACACGAAATTAGACAATAATCATCTAGCGATTAGCGATTACCTCATTTATTAACTCATTCATTTGTAATGTCAAATCCCCTTCATTGGTTAGATCTGAG